>NZ_JABWRO010000230.1:0-2301 GCF_014268985.1 Pseudomonas sp. RW10S2
AAAGGGGGCGGGGGGGTATGGGATGCGTCGTTCAGTTAGACCTTCTCGACCTGACTGAACTCGAGCTCTACCGGAGTAGAGCGACCGAAAATGAGCACTGCAACCTGCAGGCGGCTCTTCTCGTAGTTAACTTCTTCGACGCTACCGTTGAAATCAGCGAATGGACCGTCAATGACGCGAACCACTTCGCCCGGCTCGAACAGCGTCTTCGGCTTGGGCTTGTCACTGCCATCGGCAACGCGACGCAGGATAGCTTCAGCCTCTTTATCGGTGATCGGCGCGGGCTTGTCCGCGGTACCACCAATGAAACCCATGACTCGAGGGGTATCCTTGACCAAGTGCCAAGTCCCTTCGTTCATTTCCATCTGCACCAGGACGTAGCCCGGGAAGAATTTACGCTCACTCTTGCGCTTCTGGCCGTTGCGCATTTCGACGACTTCTTCGGTCGGGACGAGAATCTCGCCAAACCCGTCTTCCATGCCTGCCAGCTTTACGCGCTCGATGAGGGAGCGCATTACATGCTTCTCGTAACCCGAGTAAGCATGCACAACATACCAACGCTTAGCCACGAGACACCCTTAGCCAACAATCAAGGAAACCAACCAACCGAGCAGGGAATCGAGACCCCACAACAGCAGCGCCATAACGAGCACCACAGCCACAACGATCAAAGTGGTCTGAGTAGTCTCCTGGCGGGTTGGCCATACGACTTTACGAATTTCGGTACGAGCTTCCTTCGCCAGCGCAAAGAACGACTTACCCTTCGCAGTCTGCAGAGCAACAAAGCCTGCGACAGCTGCCAGGGCGAGCAGCGCGAGAACGCGGTACAGGATAGGAGCAGCGGAGTAATACTGATTACCCACGACACCTACGACAACCAATGCAACTACAGCCAGCCACTTGAACAGATCAAAACGCGATTCTTGGGCTTCAGTTTTGGGAGTCATCGGGGAGGATCCTGTAAGAAGAAAGCCAATCACACCGAGGTGAATGGCAGGTCAGGAGGGAATCGAACCCCCAACCTACGGTTTTGGAGACCGTCGCTCTGCCAATTGAGCTACTGACCTGTAACGCTGTATCAGGCCGGCCATTATGCCGGCCTGATTTAGATAAATCAACTACTTATTCAATAATCTTCGCTACGACGCCGGCGCCGACGGTACGACCGCCTTCACGGATGGCGAAGCGCAGACCGTCTTCCATTGCGATGGTCTTGATCAGGGTGACAGTCATCTGAATATTGTCACCTGGCATTACCATCTCAACGCCTTCCGGCAGTTCGCAGTTACCGGTCACGTCAGTGGTACGGAAGTAGAACTGAGGACGGTAGCCTTTGAAGAACGGAGTGTGACGACCGCCTTCTTCCTTCGACAGAACGTAGACTTCTGCGGTGAACTTGGTGTGCGGCTTGACCGAACCTGGCTTGACCAGAACCTGGCCACGCTCAACGTCGTCACGCTTGGTACCACGCAGCAGAACGCCGCAGTTCTCGCCAGCACGACCTTCGTCCAGCAGCTTGCGGAACATCTCAACGCCGGTGCAGGTGGTGGTGGTGGTGTCACGCAGACCAACGATTTCCAGCGGATCCTGAACGCGGACGATACCACGCTCGATACGGCCGGTCACAACGGTACCACGACCCGAGATCGAGAATACGTCTTCGATCGGCATCAGGAACGGCTGGTCGACCGCACGAACTGGCTCAGGGATGTAGGCATCCAGAGTCTCTACCAGCTTCTTGACAGCGGTAGTGCCCATTTCGTTGTCGTCTTTGCCTTCCAGCGCCATACGAGCCGAACCGATGATGATCGGGGTGTCGTCGCCTGGGAAGTCGTAGGTGGACAGCAGGTCGCGAACTTCCATCTCGACCAGTTCCAGCAGCTCAGCGTCGTCTACCAGGTCAGCCTTGTTCAGGAAGACCACGATGTACGGAACGCCTACCTGACGGGACAGCAGGATGTGCTCACGGGTTTGTGGCATCGGACCATCGGCGGCCGAGCAAACCAGGATCGCGCCGTCCATCTGGGCAGCACCGGTGATCATGTTCTTCACGTAGTCAGCGTGACCTGGGCAGTCAACGTGAGCGTAGTGACGAATGTTCGAGTTGTACTCGACGTGAGCGGTGTTGATGGTGATACCGCGCGCTTTTTCTTCCGGAGCCGAGTCGATCTTGTCGAACTCAACGACTGCCGAACCGAAAACTTCGGAGCAGACGCGAGTCAGAGCTGCGGTCAGAGTGGTCTTACCGTGGTCAACGTGGCCGATAGTGCCGACGTTAACGTGGGGAAGGGAACGATCAAA
>NZ_JABWRO010000231.1:0-2167 GCF_014268985.1 Pseudomonas sp. RW10S2
GGGAGCGGGCTTGCCCCGCGATAGGGCCGGCACAGACACCCTATTCATTTGCAAACCCGATCAATCACAAAGAAAAACAAACTTCTCAAATGAGCCCCGGGCAGTGATGCTGTCGCGATCCACTTCGCCTCCCGGAGAACAACAATGAACGAAGTCGCCATCGTCGCCGCCACCCGTACTGCCATCGGCAGTTTCCAGGGCACCCTGGCCAATGTCTCGGCCATCGATCTCGGTGCTGCGGTGATCAAGCGCCTGTTGGAGCAGACCGGCCTTGACCCCGCGCAAGTCGACGAGGTGATCCTCGGCCAGGTGCTGACCGCAGGCGCCGGCCAGAACCCCGCCCGCCAGGCCGCGGTCAAGGCCGGCCTGCCCCACGCGGTGCCGGCGCTGACCCTGAACAAGGTCTGCGGTTCGGGCCTCAAGGCCCTGCATCTGGCGGCCCAGGCGATCCGCTGCGGCGACGCCGAGGTGGTGATCGCCGGCGGCCAGGAGAACATGAGCCTGGCGCCGTACGTGCTGCCCTCGGCCCGCACCGGCCAGCGCATGGGCCATGGCCAACTGGTCGATACCATGATCACCGATGGCCTGTGGGACGCCTTCAACGACTACCACATGGGCATCACCGCCGAGAACCTGGTGGACAAGTACGCCATCTCCCGCGAACAGCAGGACGCCTTTGCCGCCGAGTCCCAGCGCAAGGCCGTGGCGGCTATCGAAGGCGGTCGTTTCAAGGACGAGATCACCCCCATCCACATCCCGCAGAAAAAAGGCGATGCGCTGGTGTTCGACACCGACGAACAACCTCGCCCAGGCACCAGCGCCGAATCGCTGGGCAAGCTGCGTGCAGCCTTCAAGAAAGACGGCAGCGTCACCGCTGGCAACGCCTCGAGCCTCAACGATGGCGCCGCTGCCGTGCTGCTGATGAGCGTCGACAAGGCCAAGGCCCTGGGCCTGCCGGTGCTGGCCAGGATCACCGGCTACGCCAGTGCCGGTGTAGACCCGGCGATCATGGGCATCGGCCCGGTCTCGGCGACCCAGCGCTGCCTGCAGAAGGCGGGCTGGCAGTTGTCCGACCTGGACCTGATCGAAGCCAACGAAGCCTTCGCGGCCCAGGCCCTGGCAGTGGGCAAGGAGCTGGCCTGGGATGCGGCGAAGGTCAACGTCAACGGCGGTGCCATCGCCCTGGGCCACCCGATCGGCGCCTCGGGTTGCCGGGTGCTGGTGACCTTGTTGCACGAGATGATCAAGCGTGATGCGAAGAAAGGCCTGGCGACGCTGTGCATCGGCGGTGGCCAGGGTGTCGCGTTGACGATCGAGCGATGAGTCTGGGGTGAGTGCTGCGCAGGCGAGCCCGCGAAGCACTCACCGCTAATCTCAGAATCTTTCATCCAGGATCGCCGGCAAGCTCAGCTCCCTGACAAAGCTGGCCGGCGACAGTGACAGGATCGTCCTGACCACCTGCACCACATCGTGCACCGGTATCAGTTGCCCTTCCCCACGCCGCGCAGCCTCAGCAACCGGCACCTTCAGGCCGTCCTCGGTATTGAGATAGCCAAGGTTCAGACAGGTCACGCCAAGATGCCGATCGCGGTAGCCCTCGCGCAGGGCGTCGGCGATGCCTTGCAGGGCGAACTTGCTGGCACCGAAGGTCACCTCAGGGCGCCCGCTGCGCGGCAGGCCCGAGGTTGAGCCGGTCAGCAGGATGCGTGGGTGCTGGCTTTGCAGCAACAGGGGCAGCAGACGCTTGATCAGCAGGATGGTCGCCGTGATGTTGCAACCGACCATGGTTTCAATCTGGGCGTCCTGGTCGTCGAGAAAATCGTAGGCGGGGTGGAACGCCAGGGGCTCCCAGATGCCCAGGTTGTAGATCAGGGTGTCGATGCCTTGATCGGCCACAGCCTTGGTGATGGAGGCGACGGCAGTTGCGGGTTGAGTGAGGTCGGCTTCGATCCAGCGGGTTTCGATACCAGCGATGACGGGGACATGCGGGGGGATGGCGCGGGCTACGCCGATCAGGGTGTCACCGGGGTTGCCCAGGCCTTGCATCAGGGCCTTGCCCAGCCCTTTGCTGGCGCCGATTACCAGGGTCTTCATCAATAACTCCATTTATCGAGATTTGGGGAAAGAGGCAGGGACAGCGGTGACCTTTTCGCGGGCAAGCCCGCTC
>NZ_JABWRO010000232.1:0-2158 GCF_014268985.1 Pseudomonas sp. RW10S2
AGGGGCGCCACGCTTGTCGTGGCGCCCTTGTCATTTGCCGGGGCCACAGGCGAAGCTGGCGCCGCGCCGCCCCCGCAACCGGAGTGACCATGCAACTCAAGCACAAGATCGTCACGCTCAGTGTCCTGCCGCTGATCGTCTCGGTGCTGTTCATCTGCATCCTGGTGTTCGCCCAGAGCCGCAAGCTCGAGGAGGACCAGGCGCGCCTGGTGGAAAGCAGCATCATGGCGGCGAAGAAGGCCGAGTTGAAGAACTACCTGGGCCTGGCCATGAGCCTGATCGCGCCGTTGTACGACAGCGGCGCCGACGATGACGACACTCGCCAGCGCGCCCTGCAGATCCTGTCGCGGGCCAACTTCGGCCTGGACGGCTACTTCTTCGTCTACGACCGCCACGGCAAGAACCTGATGCACCCGCGCCAGGCCGAACTGGTGGGCAAAGACCTGATCGGCATGACCGACAATAAGGGCCTGCTGGTCATCCAGGCACTGCTCGAGAGCGCCGAACGCGGTGACGGCTACCAGTTGTACGACTGGCAGAAACCCTCCACCGGGCAGTCCACCGGCAAGCTGGCCTATGTGGTGATGCTCGAGCGTTGGGGCTGGATGCTCGGCACCGGCATCTACATCGACGACGTCGAGGTGGCCACGCTCAAGTCGCGCCAGGAGGTGGCCTCCGGCGTACTGACCACGGTGCTGGCCATCGCCTCGTTCTCGCTGCTGGCGGTACTGGTGATCTTTGCCGGTGGGCTGATGCTCAACGTCAGCGAACACCGCCTGGCCGACCGCAAGCTGTCGGCGCTGAACCAGCGTATCGTCGATCTGCAGGAGGAGGAGCGTTCGAGGGTGGCGCGCGAACTGCACGACGGCATCAGCCAGGAACTGGTGTCGATCAAGTTCCAGTTCGAGCTCGCGGCGATGGAGCTCGACAACGGTCGTGCCGGCGGGCTGGACAACCTGCGCAACGGCACCACTCGCCTGGCTTCGGCGATCGGCGAGGTGCGGCGGATTTCCCACGACCTGCGCCCCTCGCTGCTCGACACCCTGGGGCTTTCGCCCGCCATCGACCAGCATGTGCGCGATTTCGAGCAGCGCACCGGCATCCGTACCCAGTACGAGTGCGGGCTGACGGACATCGAGGTGGATGCCGAGCTTTCGCTGACGCTGTTCCGTATCATCCAGGAGGCGCTGGCCAATGTTGACCGCCACGCCAAGGCCAGTGTCGCGATCATTTCCATCTCTGCCCACGACGGGTTGCTGGTACTGCGCGTGGAGGACAACGGCATGGGCTTCGACCCAAGTGCCGCGTACGAAAGCCACGGCATTGGCCTGCGCAACCTGCGCGAGCGGGTCGAGCATCACCGGGGCAGTTTCAGCATTGCGTCGTCTGCCGGACGCACCGAGCTGCAGGTCCAGATACCCATGAACAACCCGAGGCTTGCATGAGCGAGACCACACCAATCCGCATTGCCCTGGTCGACGACCATGTTCTGGTACGCGACGGCGTCAAGGCACTGCTGGGCGCAATTGCCCATTTCCAGGTGGTCGGCCAGGCCGAATCCGGCGCCCAGGCGCTTGAATTGGTGGCCTCGCTGGAGCTGGATATCCTGCTGGTGGATGTTGGCCTGCAGGACATGAACGGCCTGGAGCTGACCCGCCGCCTGTGTGGCTTGTACCCCGGCATCAGGGTGCTGATGCTGAGCATGTACGACAACCAGGAGTATGTGCGCACCTCGATCACGGCGGGGGCGAGGGGCTATGTGCTGAAGAACGCACCCTCCACCGAGCTGATAGCCGCGATCGAGGCGATTGCTGCCGGTGGCAGTTTCTACAGCCCGGAAATTGCCCGCAAGCTGGTCAGCAGCGGCCGCGACGAGAACGACCTGACCCCGCGCGAGCTGCAGGTGCTGGCGATGATCGCCAGGGGTAGCAACAACAAGGAGATGGCCCGGGAGCTGGGCATCAGCGTGCGCACGGTGGAGACTTTCAGGCTGAGCATCCGGCGCAAGCTGAATATCGATACCCCAGCAGCACTGGTGAAGTACGCGCTGGAGCATGGGCTGGTGACGCTCTGAGGCAGCGCTGCGCCATGGACTATGGCTCTGCGGCAAAGCCGATGCTCCGCCGCAGTGTGCTTTTCGCGGGCAAGCCCGCTCCTA
>NZ_JABWRO010000233.1:0-2070 GCF_014268985.1 Pseudomonas sp. RW10S2
CGGTTCGGCGCCCCGACTTGCCCGCGAAAAGTACGCCCCGACAAGCCTGCACCTACAAGGATCACGCAGGCTTGCTCCAAACCCAAAATGAAACATGGCGCAATGCCATTACTTTTCTCTGTCCCGCCCTCAACTTTCTCTCCAGGCTGCCGACACAACGTGGCAGAATGCACGCCCGCTGCAAATAGTTACTATTTACCTGGAGAACTCGCGTGAAATACGCATCACAAGGACTCGTGCTGGCAGCTGCCGTCGCGCTCGGGTCTATCGCCGGCTGCGCTACCGAAACTTCCACCGCCGTGACCGTACAACAGGTCGAGAGCGTCAGCCGCCCGTACAGCGGCGTGCGTGCACCGATCGCCGTAGGCAAGTTCGACAACCGTTCGAGCTACATGCGCGGCATCTTCTCCGACGGCGTCGATCGCCTCGGCGGCCAGGCCAAGACCATCCTGATCACCCACCTGCAGCAGACTGGCCGTTTCAACGTGCTGGACCGCGACAACATGGGTGAGATCCAGCAGGAAGCGGCCATCAAGGGCCAGGTCCAACGCCTGAAGGGCGCTGACTTCGTCGTGACCGGCGATGTCACCGAATTCGGCCGCAAGGAAGTCGGCGACCACCAGCTGTTCGGCATTCTCGGCCGTGGCAAGACTCAGATCGCCTACGCCAAGGTCGCGCTGAACATCGTCAACATCAGCACTTCCGAAGTGGTCTACTCGAGCCAGGGCGCAGGCGAATACGCCCTGTCCAACCGTGAGGTCATCGGCTTCGGCGGTACCGCCAGCTACGACTCGACACTCAATGGCAAGGTCCTTGACCTGGCCATGCGCGAAGCGGTGAACAAGCTGGTCGGCGCTGTCGAAAGCGGCCAGTGGAAGCCGCAAGCGCAGTAAGACCCTGCAGCAAGACGACAACGACAAGGAAGCACGTAGATGAGCATCACCCGCTCGGCCTGGCGCACTGGCGCCGGGCTCCTGCTGGCCAGCGCCCTGCTGGTCGGTTGCAACTCGCAGAAGCCGCTGTACCAGTGGGAAAGCTACCAGCCGCAAGTGCGCGAATACTTCAACGACCAGTCCAAGGAAGAACAGGTCATCGCCCTGGAGCGCGACCTGGAGAAGATCAAGGCCAAGAATGGCGCCGTCCCGCCTGGGTATCACGCGCAACTGGGCCTGCTCTATTCGAGCCTGGGCAAGGACGACCAGATGATCCAGCAGTTCCGCACCGAGAAGGCGCTGTTCCCTGAATCGGCGGCGTACATGGACTTCCTGATGAAGAACGCCACGCAAGGAGCGAAGCAGTGATCAAGCGCCTCACCCAATTGATCGTCGGCGCCTGCGTGCTGGCCCTGTTCGCCGGCTGTGCCGAGCGCAAGACCACCGACTACGCGGCCTACAAGCAGAGCCGTCCGAAGTCGATCCTGATCGTGCCGCCGCTGAACAACTCGCCGGACGTCAAGGCCAGCTACAGCATGCTCGCGCAGGTCACCTACCCGCTGGCCGAAGCGGGCTACTACGTGATGCCGGTGGCGCTGGTCGCCGAGACCTTCCGCCAGAACGGCATGACCACCCCGGCTGACATCCACGAGCTGCCGACCGCCAAGCTGCACGAGATCTTCGGTGCCGACGCGGCGCTGTACGTGACCGTCAGCGACTACGGCACCCGCTACATGGTGCTGAGCAGCGCGACCATCGTGACCGCCAGCGCCAAGCTGGTCGACCTGAAGACCGGCACCACCCTGTGGACTGGCACCGCCACTGCATCCAGCGAGGAGGGCCGGCAGAACCAGGGCGGCCTGATCGGCATGCTGATCACAGCAGCAGTGAACCAGGTCATCAGCAGCGTGCAGGAAGACGCCGGTTATCCGATCGCCGGTATCACCAGCGCGCGCCTGCTGTCGCCGAACCCGAACGGCGGGATCCTGTACGGGCCGCGTTCGCCGAAGTACGGCACGGACTAAGCGGCGACTGCTTCGCGGGCAAGCCCGCTCCCACAGCGGCGGTAGACCTCTGTTGGAGCAACTGTCTTGCTCAAAAGCTAGAAGCCAGCCCAATCCCTGTGGGAGCGGGCTTG
>NZ_JABWRO010000234.1:0-2068 GCF_014268985.1 Pseudomonas sp. RW10S2
CAGGCGGTGCGCCCACTGGTTGGCCAGGGCATCGAGGTGACGGTAGCTGAGCTGACGCTCGCTAAACACCAGCGCCGTAGCGTCCGGCGTGGCCTCGACCTGACGCTGGATCAGCGCCTGGACGCTGTGCTCCAGCGGGTACTCGACCGCCGTGGCGTTCCAGCGCACCAGGGTGTCGCGCACTTCGTCGGCAGCGATCAACGGCAGGTCGTCCAGCGTGCAGTCGAGGTTGGCGACCATCGCCTGCAGCAGGTTCTGCCAATGCCGGGCCAGGCGCTGCGCGGTAGCCGGCTCGAACAGGTCCAGGGCATAGGTGAACTGCGCATCCAGCGCATCGCCCTGCTCCAGAATGTTCAGGGTCAAGTCGAACTGGGCGGTATGGCCCTCGCTCTTGAGGTTTTCGATACGCAGGCCGGACGCCTGGGCGCCGTCACCGCCAGCGCCCAGCGCCGCGCCACCCTGGTGATTGAACATCACCTGGAACAGCGGGCTGTGGCTGAGGGTACGCTGCGGACGCAGTGCTTCGACCAGTTGCTCGAACGGCAAGTCCTGGTGCGCCTGCGCGCCCAAGGCATCGGCCTTGACCTGCTGGAGAAACGCCCGCACGGTCGTCTGCCCCGAGATCTCGACGCGCTGCACCAGGGTGTTGACGAAGAAGCCGACCAGCCGCTCGGTTTCCATGCGGTTGCGGTTGGCCACCGGCACGCCGATGCGCAGGTCACGCTGGCCACTGTAGCGGTACAGCAAGACCTGATACGACGCCAGCAACAGCATGAACAGAGTGACGCCCTGCGCCTGCGCGACGCTGCGCAGGTCGCGGCACAACTGCGCCTCGAGCTTCACCTCCAGGCTTGCGCCGCGCAGGCTCTGCTCCGCCGGGCGCGGATGGTCGAACGGCAGCTCGAGCACCGGATGCTCGCTGCCCAGCCGTTCGGTCCAGTAGGCCAGTTGACGCTCCTGCTCACCGGCCTCCATCCACTGGCGCTGCCACAAGGCGTAATCGGCGTACTGCACCGGCAGCGCCGGCAGTTGCACGGTCCGCCCTTCGCACGCGGCGGCGTACAGCTGGACCAGCTCGTCGATCATCACCTGCATCGACCAGCCATCGGTGACGATGTGATGCTGGGTGAGCACCAGCACATGCTCCTGCTCGCCGAGCCGCAGCAGTTTGACCCGCAACAGCGGGCCGGCCTGCAGGTCGAAACGGCGCTGGATCTCCTCCTCGACACACGCCTGCAACTGCGCCTGGCGTCGTTGCGGCGCATCGTCGAGGGCCAAGGTCTGCTGCTCGATCCCGGCCCAGTTCGGCGCATCGATCACCTGCAGCACCTGCTCGCCATCCTCGACGAAGCGGGTGCGCAAGGTTTCGTGGCGGGCCACCAGCGCGGCAAAGCTGGCATCGAGCGCAGCGATGTCGAGCGCGCCCTGCAACTTCAGGGCAGCACTGATGTGATAGGCACTGCTCTCGGGGCTCATCTGCCAGAGGAACCACTGCCGCTCCTGGGCATAGGACAGCAGTTGCAGTTCCTCGGGCTGACGCTTGAACACCGGCGCGACGCTGAACAGATTGATGTTCTTGTGCTTGAGCATCACCGCCAAGGCCTTGCGTTCCTTCGGCGACAGCTCGCCCACCCTTTCAATCAACGCTTTCACACCGGTTCCCCTTCACTCAGAAATTAGCTTCTCAAGCTCATCTCCTGTTAAACGTTCCAGGGCCTCCAAGGATTTAGCCAGTTCATCCATCAAAGGATCGTTACCCACATCCAGCGCCTCCACCGACGCGCTGAACTCGCCCAGGTGCCGCGCATTGAACAGGGTCTTGAGCGGGACTTCGATGCCCAGGTGCTCGCGAATCCGCACGATCACCTGGGTCGCCAGCAGCGAATGTCCGCCCAGGGCGAAGAAGTCATCCTCCAGGCCCACCTGCGGCACCTGCAGCACGTCCTTCCAGATCTGCGCCAGTTGCTGTTCCCGCTCGCTGCGCGGTGCCACGTAGCGGGCCTGGGCCAGCTCCGGAGACGGCAGCGCACGACGTTCCAGCTTGCCGTTGGGGCTCAGTGGCAACTGC
>NZ_JABWRO010000236.1:0-1808 GCF_014268985.1 Pseudomonas sp. RW10S2
ACCGAACGCCCCGGCCTGCCCGAGGACGGTCATCAGTCGCGTACCTGGCAGCTGGGTGTCGGCACCCGCGAAGACCGCGCCTTCGCCGAGTACGGCTTGCGCATGGCCTACCACGACCTCAACGACAACGCCTACGGCTTCCCGCTCGGCGCACAGATCGAGATCCTCCAGCTCAAGCTGCGCCAGTACGAGGGCAACGACTGGCAGGTGCAACGCCTGGACCTGGCCACCATCCGCTCACTGACCCCGCGCAACGAACTGCTCAAGCCCTGGTCGTGGCAGGTGGCTGGCGGCCTCGAGCGGGTGCCGGGCAAGCATGACGACGAGGTGCTGGTCAGCCACGTCAACGGCGGCGGCGGTGGGACCTGGCAGCTTGCCGACGGCCTGCTGGGCTTTGCCCTCGGTACGGTGCGGGTCGAACATCACAATGACTTCGCCGAGTTCATCTCGCCGGCGGCCGGTTTCAATGGTGGCCTGCTGTGGCGCAACGGGCTGGGCAACATGACCCTGGAGGCAAAAGGCGATTACTTCACCAATGGTGAAGTGCGGCGCAGCCTGAGCCTGAACCAGCAGTGGGAGATTTCGCAGAACCTGGGCCTGAGGTTGAGCGCCAAGCGCGAGTTCAGCCACCTGGCCACCGCGCAGAACGAGGTGATGCTCGAGTTGAAGTGGTACCAGTACTGATACCTTTGCGTGGGGCCACAGGGATTCGCATCATGACGTGCAATCCTTCGACGGCGTTTTGACATCGCCGCGACAATCCACGACCTAGACTTCCCCTATCACCCGGAGGTCCAGTGTCTATGTCGCGGTACGGTTTCGCCCTGTGGATAACCCTGCTGCTGGTCGGCTGCCAGTCCACCCGCGAGCAGATGCTCGACCAGGGCTACCCACCGGCCTATGCCGATGGTTTCCAGGACGGCTGCAGCAGTGGCCGCCAGGCGGCGGGGCTGATGGTCGGAGATTTTCGCAAGGACGTCCCGCGCTACCTCCACGATCGTCGCTACGAAAGCGGTTGGGACGATGGTTTTCGTCAGTGCCATGCCATGCAGAACAGCGAAGACACGCGCCAGTACCGAGAGCGCTACTGGGACGAGCGTGACCGCGAATGGCAGCAGGAAAAAGACCGCGGTGCAGCGCGCGCCTATCGTCACAATTAGGTCGCAGCCAGACATTCAGGGAAACTCGACAACCCTCACCATGGTCTCCAGAAACAAGGAGGCCGTTCATGAGCCGAGCATTCGTCAACGAAGACCAGGCCGCCGCCCAGGCCAGCCAGCCGGTGGAGCGACGGGTCAGCGACCAGCCCAACTACGTCACCGCCAGCGGTCTTGCGCAACTGCAGCAACGCGTGGCGGCGCTCATTGCCCTGCACAGCGATCTGCAAGCCCAGGGCGAACACGCCGACAAACAGCGCCTGGCCGATACCGAGCGCGACCTGCGCTACTTCCGCACACGCGTACAGAGCGCCCAGGTGGTGCCACCTGCGACCTCGCAGGACAAGGTCCAGATCGGCAGCCGGGTGAGGTTTGTCGATGAGCAGGATGAGGAGCACAAGGTGCAACTGGTCGGGGAAGATCAGGCCGATGCAGCGCGCGGGCTGATCAACTGGGGCTCACCGCTGGGGCGGGCGCTGCTTGGCGCGGGGCCTGGGGATGAAGTGGTATGGCGGCGGCCTGCGGGGGATCTGTCCATCGAGGTGGTCGAGATCCTGGGTGAGGGTTAGGGGCTGCTGCGCAGCCCAATCGCGATTCCTGCAGGAAGACCAGCCCAATCCCTGTGGGAGCGGCGGTTCGGCGCTCCGACTT
>NZ_JABWRO010000237.1:0-1558 GCF_014268985.1 Pseudomonas sp. RW10S2
CACCATTGGCGTGACCGATGCCAGTGTTCCGGGCAAAACCTTCGAAAACCTTGAGCTGGGAAGCTCCGCAACTGTTCAGATTGCCGATACCGAAAGCGAAGTCGTCGCGACCCTGACTGCTGACAAGACCACTGTCAGCGAAGGCGGCGAGATCACTTACACCGTTACCCTGACCAACGCCCAAGGTCTGGATGTCAAAGGCCACGGTGGTCTGACCTTCACTCTTTCGGATGGCACCAAAGTCACCGTTCCAGCGGGCAGTGCCACCGGCACTATCACCATCCATGCGCCGGACGACGTGTACGTTGGCGGTCAGCCATCGATCATCAACAAGCTGGAAGGTGTTACCGGCGCGGATAACTTCGAGAAACTGACCCTCGGCGACAATTCCGTCACCACCACAGTGACAGACGAACCGGGTACTGGCACTCCGGGCACCGGCAACGAAGGCGACAAGGTTTCCGTCACCATCGTCAGCAATGGCAATGTCACCGAAGATCAGCAGCCGTCGTTCACTGTCAAAGTGAACCAGCCACTGGACCGTCCGCTCACCGTCACTCTGAGCAATGGCGACAAGGTCACCATCGCCGCAGGCCAGACTCAAGTCGAGTACAAGGCACCTGCACAAGGTGATGACGTCTTCAAGGATTCGGGTTCTCTGACTGTCGGCATCACCGATGCCACCGTTCCGGGTAAGACGTTCGAAAACCTCGAGCTGGGTGGCTCGGCCACTGTTCAGATCTCTGACACCGAAAGTGAAGTTGTCGCGACCCTGACTGCTGACAAGACCACCGTATCTGAAGGCGGTGAGGTCACCTACACCGTTACCCTGACCAATGCCCAAGGTCTCTCGGTTACCGGCCATAACGGCCTGGTCTTCACCCTCAGCGACGGCACCAAAGTCACCGTTCCGGCTGGCAGCGCCACCGGCACCATCACCATCCACGCACCGGACGATGTCTACGTCGGCGGCCAGCCGTCGATCATCAACAAGCTGGAAAGTGTTACCGGCGCAGATAACTTCGAGAAGCTGACTCTGGGTCAGGGCGAAGTGAAAACCGATGTCACCGATGAACCGGGTACTGGTACTCCGGGTACTGGCAACGAAGGCGACAAGGTTTCGGTCACCATCGTCAGCAATGGCAATGTCACCGAAGATCAGCAGCCGTCGTTCACTGTCAAAGTGAATCAGCCACTGGACCGTCCGCTGACCGTTACCCTGAGCAATGGCGACAAAGTCACCATCGCTGCAGGCCAGACTCAGGTTGAGTACAAGGCGCCAGCCCAGGGCGACGACGTCTTCAAGGACTCGGGCTCTCTGACTGTCGGCATCACCGATGCCACCGTCCCAGGCAAGATCTTCGAGAACCTGGAGCTGGGTGGCTCGGCAACTGTTCAAATCGCTGACACCGAAAGTGAAGTGGTCGCGACCCTGACCGCAGACAAGACCACTGTGTCTGAAGGCGGCGAGATCACCTACACCGTCACCCTGACCAACGCCCAAGGCCTTGACGTCAAGGGTCACGGCGGTCTGACCTTCACTCTTTCGGATGGCACC
>NZ_JABWRO010000238.1:0-1005 GCF_014268985.1 Pseudomonas sp. RW10S2
GGCGACGGCGGAGCTGTACCTGGCAGGCGAAGGCATCACCCGCGGCTACCTGCTGCGTCCGGGCCTGACCGCCGAGAAGTACCTGCCGGACCCGTTCGCGGCGGATGGCTCGCGGCTGTACCGCACCGGCGACCTGGCGCGCTACCGCGAAGACGGCGTGCTGGAGTACGCCGGGCGTGTGGACCATCAGGTGAAGGTGCGCGGCCTGCGTATCGAGCTGGGTGAAATCGAAGCGCGCCTGCAGGCTCATGCCGACGTGCGTGAAGTGGCAGTGATCGCGCATCAGGGCGAGCTGAGCACCCAGCTGGTGGGTTATGTCGTCGCTCCCGCGCTGCACGACAATGCCGAGCCGCTCAAGGCCTGGCTCAAGCAGAGCCTGCCGGACTACATGGTGCCGACCCACTGGCTGTTCCTCGAACGCCTGCCGCTGACCCCAAACGGCAAGCTCGACCGCAAGGCACTGCCAGCGCCGCAGGCCAGTGCTCCGGCACGCCAGGTGGCACCGCGCAGCGTGCTGGAAAAACGCCTGGTGGCGATTTGGGAGGAAGTCTTGAAGGTTTCGCCGATTGGCGTGACCGACAACTTCTTCGAGCTGGGCGGCGACTCGATCATCTCGATCCAAGTGGTCAGCCGGGCGCGTCAGGCGGGCATTCGCTTCACGCCCAAGGCGCTGTTCCAGCACCAGACCGTTCAAGGGCTGGCAACCGTGGCCCAGGAAGGCGAGGGCGCGCAACTGATCGAGCAGGGCCCGTTGACTGGCGAGATGCCGCTGCTGCCGATCCAGCAGGCGTTCTTCGACACCGACATCCCCGAGCGTCACCACTGGAACCAGTCGGTGCTGCTCAAGCCTGCCCAGCCGCTGCACGCGGGTTACCTGGAGCAGGCGTTGCAGGCGCTGGTCGCGCACCACGATGCGCTGCGCCTGAGCTTCACTGAAGGCGAGGCCGGCTGGCAGGCGCAGTATCGCCCGCTCGGCGAGCAGCCGACCGAGCTGCTGTGGCAGCG
>NZ_JABWRO010000239.1:0-854 GCF_014268985.1 Pseudomonas sp. RW10S2
AGGGGGGGGGGGTTTTTTGTTTCAAAGGCGCGCAGTTGAGCTGCTCAACTCACAAGCAGTACAATTTTAAAAAAACAGAAAACAACCATAACAGTTTGTTCCGAGCTCGTCCTTCACATCTGGAAACAGAGCTGCGTGGTACGCTTGCGACAGCGGCCTGTTAGCTTGGTCAAACGCGCTGCCTGTCATTTCAAGTGCCGTGACGAGCAGTGCGAGCGTCCGAATAACCAGAACTACCCCCGCAGGAGCCCTACCATGTCCCGTAAATACTTGTTTGGCGCTGCAATGCTGCTGACCTTGGCGGGCACCGCCCACGCCACCAGCTTCGTCGTCACCACCGATGCCGTGGTTGGCGCAGTGGCCGCGTCCACCGACGCCACCTCCGACATTTCCTCTTCGTTCCGCGACGACAAGATCGTCCAGGCCGCCCGTGACGATGCTGCCAGCTTCGTCGGCAGCCAAGGGGATATTCGCGGCGCGAAGCTGGAAAGCGCCTTCATCCATATCCGCCAGCAGATGCCTGCGCTGCAAGCCAGCGACGCGCAACTGGCACAGGCCATCCTGGCCCTCTGACGCCAGCCATCGTACCCGCAGGCTACGGCGCCCCCGCTGCCTGCGGGACAGCATTCATCCTGTCTACAGAGCGTTGTCCAAGCCCATGCGTTACCTTGTGCCCTTGCTGCTCGCCATTGCCAGTGTGGGAAGCGCCCATGCCATGGATGTCACGACCCAGTTTCCGGTCATGACCGGCTATGTCACCAGCCAGGTGACCACTGCGCCGTTCGACCGCAAGATCATCGGCATGGCCCATGATGATGCGGCCGTATTCGTCGCCACTGGCGGTCGGGGTCGCG
>NZ_JABWRO010000024.1:0-49990 GCF_014268985.1 Pseudomonas sp. RW10S2
ATGGGTGTCCGGGGTTAGTAGACCACTACATTCTGAGCTGATTGGAGGGCAATCGGGATAAGTTTTCCCCCTCTACTTTGGTTTTGAACTGAGCCGCGACCTTACTAACGCCAGGCAGCACGTCCTTGAGGTAGCTGTCGTTGATCACACCATCGAGTATCTCCTTGAGCTCTCCCTGGATCGCAGGAGTTCGCCCTTTTTTGGCATGCTGAGGGATAAGCTTTGTGACATTGTCTCCTATGTATTTGGAAGCCCAACGTCGGATCGTTGATATGGAAGGTGCACAGGCATCCCCCATTTTCTTGGCGATTCTCTTAATATCTACAATCATGTCTTCTTCACTCGGCAACTTGTTTTTACCGCGCTCAGTTAACGCGTTCAGATACTCGCGTCGACGCAAGGCCTCACCCCTGTGCTTTTCGGGGAAGCATGAAATGTCTGGAGGGATGTTCCGGACATACGGAACCCTCCCGAGGTAGGGCTGATCAGCAGCGACCTCAATCTCACGCCTCTCATAGCCCTGATAAAACTCTTTCTCGGACAGCTTCGTGGGTTCGCCGAGCTCATCGAAAAAGAGCAACCTCCGGTCAATGAGCCTCTTCTCAAGGACCATCAGGACGCCACGCACAATGACGACCAATTTCACCTTAAGGGAAAAGGTCTGCATGACGGTGCCCTCCCTGAAGGAAAATCGGGGAGTCAGTGTCGAGGGGCTTATTGAGTTCGATACCCACAATGCCCATCCCAAGCAGACGCCAACCCGGCCTCTCACCCACAGCTAACAAAAGATCGGAAACAGTCTTGGGGACCTGGTCATTGAGGACCGTCAGCACCTCCTCAAGCTTCTTACCCGAAAGCACTGGACCACGCCGATGAGACATCAATCGACGAAGGTTGCTAGCAAGGGGCTCTTCTTCAATCAGCTTGTCAGTGACTACCGAGAAGTTACGGCCGGTAGATATGAAATGGCGTTCAGCTGTTTCCAGCCGATCTCTGACTCTAGCTATGTTTAGGCGTTCTTCCGGCTTCACCTCAAACCACCAGTCCCGCCCATCTGAGAGGAAAACTCGTACGTCGGGGTAGTATTTGAAATACCCCTGAGCTGAGGGAACACGCTCCTCACTGGGCTGAACGACGTAGCTGATGACGGCAGGCGACAGCTCAAGAAGCCGAAAGAAAGCTCCCTCCAGCTGGGATTCCCAGGGCACAGGCTTTTGATTTTTCAGCGATGGAAAATACCCGCGGAAATGGTTAGACCGACGTGTGACTACCTTTCTCACCGTCATGAAACACCTCCAAAAATCTCGAAACGAGCGCCGCCGCTGCACCAAAAAACTGAGGCGCAGGGCAGGCTAAGGGAGGCCTTTCGACAGGCAACACTGTGCCGTCGAGTGGCCTCGCTAAGGTCGAAAAGATGGGAGAGGATTGACAGGGGCTTCGAAAAAGCAGACATTGCGGTTTCTCACGTCGCAAGTCCGCTTCGCTAAGCGCGGTCAGAACCTCTCGGTTTTGGTCGCGTTTTTCTACATTTGGGCCTCCATTTTCTGCTGGAGTGGTCTGGATTTGATGACTAATCAGAATTTCTAGAGATCGCCTTGATCTCTTTCTTTCTAAGCAAGACGCTTGTCACCGTACCAGCAGTTTCAATTTGATCTTAGGTTTTTGCTTCAACTGTCTGATTGGCATAAACATCCAATCTGGAAGCTAGAAAATGCGGTCCTAGATCTTATTCCAACACTCCATTGAAATCTACAGTTAATCCAACTAGCTAGTTTGGTGTTTCTTACAGTCTCCTGTTATCTGTATTAAATTAATACAAGCAGATTTACTTAATCTGCTTGTATTCCGGTGCATTATTAAAGACTTTCTGGATTCGCTACTTCCTTCCAGATTCATCCGCCGAGCCCTTCGGCCTGATTTTCCTTTCCACATCCGTACGCAGACGGCCAGCTTCAGACCAGCCGTTGGGGGCAGGGTGCCTGCAGGAATTGGAAGCAAAAAAAGCCCGCTAATGCGGGCTTGATGTTGACCGGCGGAGACCAGATTTTGGGCCCGGCCGGCATCTATTTGTGAAAGCGTGCAGCTTTTCTGTGAACCTACACGTAATCAGAAGTCCAGGTTGGACACCGACAACGCGTTGCTTTCGATGAAGTCACGACGCGGTTCTACCGCGTCACCCATCAAGGTGTTGAACAGCTGGTCGGCCGCAATCGCATCCTCGATGGTGACTTTGAGCATGCGGCGCACGGTCGGGTCCATGGTGGTTTCCCACAACTGATCCGGGTTCATCTCACCCAGTCCTTTGTATCGCTGGATGGTGTGGCGCTTGGTGGTTTCGTTCATCAGCCAATCGAGGGCTTCTTTGAACTCGGTGACTGCCTTGCGACGCTCACCACGCTGAACATAGGCACCCTCGCCAAGCAGGGTCGCCAACTTGGCGCCCAGCACGACCACCGAACGGTAGTCGTTGCTGCCGAAGAACTCGCGGTTGAAGGTCACGTAACTGGCCAGACCGTGGGAAGTAACTTCGACTTCCGGCAACCAGATGTTGCGTTCCTTGTCTTCGCGCAGGCTGGCCCGGTAGGTCAGACCAGACTTCTGGCTGTTGTTCAGGCGCTCCTGGAATTTGCCCAACCAGGCTTGCATGGTCGTGTGATCGGCCAACTGCGCCTGAGTGACTTCCGGCAAGTAGATGAAGTGCTCGGTCAGCTCTTCCGGATACAGGCGCGACAGACGCTTGAGCGTCTTCATCACACCGCGGAACTCGTTGACCAGTGCCTCAAGCTGAACACCCGACACGGGAGGCGCCGATTCGTCCAGGTGCAGGCTGGCATCTTCCAGGGCCGACTGGGTCATGTACTCTTCCATGGCCTCGTCGTCCTTGATGTACTGCTCCTGCTTGCCTTTCTTCACTTTGTACAGCGGCGGCTGGGCAATGTAGATGTAACCGCGCTCGACCAACTCAGGCAACTGACGGAAGAAGAAGGTCAGCAGCAGGGTACGGATGTGCGAACCGTCAACGTCAGCATCGGTCATGATGATGATGTTGTGATAGCGCAGCTTGTCGATGTTGTACTCTTCACGGCCGATGCCGCAGCCCAAGGCGGTAATCAGCGTGCCGACTTCCTGGGACGAGATCATCTTGTCGAAACGCGCTTTCTCGACGTTGAGGATCTTGCCCTTCAACGGCAGGATTGCCTGGGTGCGGCGGTTACGACCTTGCTTGGCCGAACCACCGGCGGAGTCACCCTCCACCAGGTACAGTTCGGAAAGGGCAGGGTCTTTTTCCTGGCAGTCGGCAAGCTTGCCCGGCAGACCAGCGATATCCAGAGCACCTTTGCGGCGGGTCATTTCCCGCGCCTTGCGCGCTGCTTCACGAGCACGCGCAGCGTCGATCATCTTGCCAACAACCGCCTTGGCTTCGTTGGGGTTTTCCAACAGGAAGTCGGCGAAGTACTTGTTCATCTCCTGCTCCACGGCGGTCTTCACCTCCGAGGAAACCAGCTTGTCCTTGGTCTGCGAGCTGAACTTTGGATCCGGCACCTTCACCGAGATGATCGCGGTCAGGCCTTCACGGGCATCGTCGCCCGTGGTCGCGACCTTGTTCTTCTTGGCCAGGCCTTCTTGCTCGATGTAGCTGTTAAGGCTACGAGTCAGCGAGGAGCGGAAGCCCACCAGGTGAGTACCACCGTCGCGCTGCGGAATGTTGTTGGTGAAGCACAGCAGGTTCTCGTTGAAGCTGTCGTTCCATTGCAGGGCGACTTCGACACCCACGCCATCGTCACGCTGGACGTTGAAGTGGAAGACCTGGGAGTTCACCGGGGTCTTGTTGGTGTTCAGGTACTCGACGAAAGCACGCAGACCACCTTCATACTTGAAGAACTCTTCCTTGCCGGAGCGCTCGTCCTTCAGCAGGATGCCAACGCCCGAGTTGAGGAACGACAGCTCACGAATCCGCTTGGCCAGGATGTCCCAGCTGAAGTGGATATTCTTGAAGGTCTCGGCGGAAGGCTTGAAGTGAATGTGGGTACCGGTGGTTTCGCTTTCACCGACCACAGCCATCGGAGCTTGTGGCACACCGTGGACGTAGGTTTGTTCCCAGATTTTGCCGCTACGGCGAACGGTCAGAACCAGCTTCTCCGAGAGGGCGTTTACCACCGAGACGCCGACGCCGTGCAGACCGCCAGAAACCTTGTAGGAGTTGTCATCGAACTTACCGCCAGCGTGCAGTACGGTCATGATGACCTCGGCGGCGGAAACGCCTTCCTCTTTATGCACGTCGACGGGAATGCCACGACCGTTGTCGCGAACACTGATGGATTCGTCCGGATGGATGATGACGGTAATGTCATCGCAATGACCGGCGAGCGCTTCGTCGATCGAGTTGTCGACCACTTCGAAGACCATGTGGTGCAGGCCGCTACCATCATCGGTGTCGCCAATGTACATGCCGGGACGCTTGCGCACGGCATCCAGCCCTTTCAGCACCTTGATGCTGGAGGAGTCGTACGTTTGATTTTCGCTCATGCCTTCACTCCCGATGGTCGTGGGTCTGGGTGATACGGCCTTGTTCCACGTGGAACAAAGCAACTGGCGTATCCGTCTGCCAGCCTTCCCTCAGTAATTCGTGATCTACACAGGTGATAAAAACCTGGCAGTGTAATTCTTCAAGCAAGCGACACAGCGCGCGTCGATGCTGCTCGTCCAACTCGGACGGCAAGTCATCCACCAGATAAATACACTGACCGCGACGAACCTGACTGACGAGGTGCCCTTGGGCAATCCGCAGGGCACAAACGACCAGCTTTTGCTGACCACGAGACAGGATATCGGCCGCGTTATTGGCGCCCAATCTCAGGCGTAGGTCAGCACGCTGCGGACCGGCCTGGGTATGGCCCATCTGCTGATCGCGAAGGAGAGAGGTGGCGAGGACTTCACTGAGGTCCCGATCCTTGTCCCAGCCTCGATAGTAGCTAAGGGTCAATCCGTCCAGCTCGACCAGTTCGCTCAGGGTTCGCTCGAAGACGGGCTTCAAGGCCTTGATATAGTTGCGACGGTATTCATCTATTTCCGCGCTGGCGAGACACAGTTCCCGGTCCCAGGCGGCTTGCGAAGCAGCGTCAAGTGTACCATGTCGCAGCCATGAGTTCCGCTGCCGCAGGGCCTTCTGCAAGCGTTGCCACGTCGCCATGAATCGAGGTTCCACGTGGAACACTCCCCAATCCAGGAACTGGCGACGCACCTTGGGAGCACCTTCGAGCAAACGGAAGCTGTCCGGGTTGATCAACTGCAGCGGCAGCATCTCAGCCAACTGCGCAGCGCTACGCGCATTCTGGCCGTCGATGCGAATAGTGAAATCCCCTTGTCGCTCGCGCGAAACCCCGAGATTGCTTGTCGCGCCATCGCTGATTTCAACCTGGCCGAACACCGTACAGGTTGGCTGTTCGTACTGGATGACGGGGTTCAGTCGGGTACTGCGAAATGAGCGTGCCAGCCCCAGCAGATGCACGGCCTCGAGCACACTGGTCTTGCCGCTGCCGTTGGCGCCGTAGAGGATGTTGATACGAGGAGAGGGGGAGAGGGTCACCGGGTGCAGATTGCGCACCGCGGTGACCGAAAGACGTCGAAGGGACATTTGGCCTGCTACGGGTTACAGACGCATCGGCATGACAACGTAGGACGAGTCGTCATTGCCGGCTTCCTGCAGCAAGGCGCTGCTGTTGGAGTCGGCGAGAATCAGACGAACCTGCTCAGTGGTCATGACCCCAAGAACGTCCAGCAAGTAGCTGACGTTGAAGCCGATCTCCAGCGAACTGCCTTCGTAGTCGACGCTGATCTCTTCTTCAGCTTCTTCCTGCTCGGGGTTGTTGGCCTGAATTTTCAGCTGACCGGAGGCCAGTTGTAGACGAATGCCACGGTACTTCTCGTTGGACAGGATCGCAGTACGGCTGAACGCTTCACGCAGCGCCTGACGGTCACCGATCACCAGCTTGTCACCACCCTTGGGCAATACGCGCTCGTAATCCGGGAACTTGCCGTCGACCAGTTTCGAGGTAAAGGTGAACTCACCGGTGGTGGCGCGAATGTGGTGCTGGCCCAGGACAATGCTGACCATGCCTTCCGGATCGGTCAGCAGGCGCGCCAGTTCCAGGATACCTTTGCGCGGCACAATGACCTGGTGACGCTCGGCCTGGCCAATGGGCGCCTGCATGGCGCAAAGTGCCAGACGGTGACCGTCAGTGGCGACAGCACGCAGCGTGTCGGTGGAGACCTCCAGCAGCATGCCGTTGAGGTAGTAGCGAACGTCCTGCTGGGCCATGGCGAAGCTGGTGCGCTCGATCAGGCGACGCAGCTTGCTCTGCTCCAGGTTGCAGGTGAGCGAACCTGGGCCTTCTTCCACGGTGGGGAAGTCGTTGGCCGGCAAGGTCGACAGGGTGAAGCGGCTACGACCAGCCTTGACCAGCAGCTTCTGCTCATCGACCTTGATATCGATCAGCACGTCGCTGGGCAGGCTCTTGCAGATGTCCATCAGCTTGCGCGCCGGGACGGTGATCTCGCCAGGCTCAGCCGGCTCTTCCAGTTGCACGCGGCCAACCAGTTCGACTTCCAGGTCGGTACCGGTCAACGACAGCTGCTGGCCTTGCACGACCAGCAGTACGTTGGACAGGACCGGCAAGGTCTGGCGGCGCTCGACGACGCCTGCGACCAGTTGCAGGGGTTTCAACAGGGCTTCGCGTTGAATGGTGAAATGCATGGTCTAGTCCCTTGCCTTCAAAGAGCTGCGCCGGCACCCATCAGGTGGTCAGCGTGCGCAGCAGGTTCTTGTAGTCCTCGCGGATGTCCGCGTCGGATTCCTTCAATTCGTTGATCTTGCGGCAAGCGTGCAGCACGGTGGTGTGGTCCCGACCGCCGAACATGTCGCCGATCTCCGGCAGACTGTGGTTGGTCAGCTCCTTGGACAACGCCATGGCCACCTGCCGCGGGCGCGCGACAGAGCGCGAGCGGCGCTTGGACAACAGATCGGAGATCTTGATCTTGTAGTACTCGGCGACCGTGCGCTGGATGTTATCCACACTGACCAGTTTGTCTTGCAGCGCCAGCAGATCCTTGAGCGATTCGCGAATCAACTCGATGGTGATATCTCGCCCCATGAAGTGCGAGTGAGCAATCACCCGCTTCAATGCACCTTCCAGTTCACGCACGTTGGAGCGGATGCGCTGGGCAATGAAGAACGCAGCATCATGCGGCAGTTCGACCTTGGCCTGGTCGGCCTTCTTCATGAGGATCGCCACGCGGGTTTCCAGCTCCGGTGGCTCGACAGCCACCGTCAGGCCCCAACCGAAACGCGACTTCAGGCGCTCTTCCAGGCCTTCGATCTCTTTAGGGTAGCGGTCACTGGTGAGGATGACCTGCTGTCCACCCTCAAGCAGGGCATTGAAGGTGTGGAAGAACTCTTCCTGGGAACGCTCTTTGCGGGCGAAGAACTGGATATCGTCGATCAACAGCGCGTCCACCGAACGGTAGAAGCGCTTGAATTCGTTGATTGCGTTCAACTGCAACGCCTTGACCATATCGGCGACGAAGCGCTCCGAGTGCAGGTAGACGACCTTGGCATTCGGGTTCTTCTTCAGCAGGTGGTTACCCACAGCGTGCATCAAGTGCGTCTTACCCAGGCCCACGCCACCATAAAGGAAGAGCGGGTTGTAGCCATGCTTGGGGTTGTCGGCAACCTGCCAGGCCGCAGCGCGCGCCAGCTGGTTGGACTTACCCTCCACGAAGGTCTCGAAGGTGAAGGTTCGGTTCAGGTAGCTGGTGTGCTTGAGCGCACCTTCGACCTGGACGGTCCGTTGCTCGGTACGGGTAGTTGCCGCAGGCGCAGGCGTCGAATCACCCACCCCATCGAAACCGTCGTGGGACGTAGATTCCTGCACCTCACTGACCAACTCAGGCTCGAGCGCCGTGACCGGTGCACTGGCAACCGCTGTTGGCTGAACAGCCGGCTTGGCCTGGCTCTGGGCCAGCGATGCGGCGACCGCAGCACTGACCGGTGCGTTAGGTGCCGCTCGTGGAGCGGAGCTGCGGCGGCTGCCTATTAATAAGGAGAGGGCAGGTGCAAGGCCGTTTCCTTGTTCACCCAGCAGTTCGAGCAGGCGGCCGAGGTACTTTTCATTGACCCAATCGAGAACGAAACGGTTAGGCGCATAGACGCGCAACTCGTCGCCTTCGGCTTCGACCTGTAGCGGACGGATCCAGGTGTTGAATTGCTGGGCAGGCAGTTCGTCGCGCAGAAGCTCCACGCACTGCTGCCAAAGTTCCACTGACACGGATATCCCCTGAGTTGAAAGCCGGATGAGGCAAAAACAAACCGCCATTGTACCGGGCGAGCAGTCACTTATCCACATGTCGTGGTGTGTTGAGCTGTGCCAAATCAGTCATTTAGCGGCAAAAACGACCTTTCAAGCGGAAAATAAGCCCTGTGGATAACCGCACATGAGGGCTATGCACAACCCTGGGCTCAGCCCTGTGGATAATTCAGCTGTGGATAAATGCCTGTTCCATCCACAGCTTTTCCGCGGGTCCGGCACAGCCAGAGCACCTGTTACCGACATACTTATGATTCTCTGTACAGTCGATGGATTGTGGCCTGCAATAGGTTATCCACAGATACTTATCCACTTAAGATCTATAAGTTCTTCAAAAAAGCTTTCTATATGTCTCTCTTTTTTTACATGTTGAGCATCTGTTCCGTATGAATCAACCGGTCCTCGGGCTGGCAGAGGGGAAAGGCCGTCTATAAGGAATGCTGGTTGGAAATTGACCTATCGGCTTGCTTTCTCTAGAATCGCCGGTCTCTTAAAAAGGGGGCCATCCCGGCCCGTTGTCGACAACCCAGGTAACACGCCATGAAACGTACTTTCCAACCAAGCACCATCAAGCGCGCGCGCACCCACGGTTTCCGTGCCCGTATGGCCACCAAGAACGGCCGCGCTGTTCTGTCGCGTCGTCGTGCCAAAGGCCGTAAGCGTCTGGCAATTTGATTTTTCGGCACAGGTGGTGAGTCAGGACTTCAGTCGGGATAAGCGACTGCTTACACCCCGGCATTTCAAAGCAGTCTTCGACTCCCCAACCGGCAAGGTTCCAGGGAAAAGCCTGCTCATCCTTGCCCGCGAGAACGGCCTCGATCATCCACGCCTCGGCCTGGTGATCGGCAAGAAGAGCGTCAAGCTCGCCGTTCAACGCAACCGCCTCAAACGCCTGATGCGCGACTCATTCCGTCTGAACCAGCAAAGTCTGGCCGGGCTGGATATAGTGATCGTCGCGCGCAAGGGGTTGGGTGAGATAGAAAACCCAGAATTGCACCAACACTTTGGCAAACTCTGGAAGCGCCTGGCCCGCAGTCGGCCCTCTCCAGCGGTACCTGCCGATTCCGCACGGGTAGACAGTCACGATGCGTAAACTGGCCCTCGTTCCGATCCAGTTCTACCGTTACGCCATTAGTCCTCTGATGGCCAGTCACTGTCGTTTCTACCCCAGTTGCTCCTGTTACGCGTATGAAGCCATAGAAAACCATGGCCTCTTGCGTGGCGGGTGGCTTGCCGTTCGTCGCCTGGGTCGTTGTCATCCGTGGAATGATGGCGGTTTCGATCCCGTCCCGCCTGCTCCTTCCTCCCGAACTTCTTCGATAGCCGAGTAATCATGGATATTAAACGCACGATCCTGATCGTCGCCCTGGCAATCGTGTCCTACGTTCTGGTCCTCAAGTGGAACCAGGACTATGGTCAGGCAGCCCTGCCGACTCAGCATACTGCTGCCAGCAACGCTGCACCGGCTCTGCCGGACACCGTGCCGGCCGGCAATAACGGCGCCAGCGCCGATGTGCCGAGCGCCAATGCCGAAGCCAGCCCCGCTGAAATCGCGCCAGTCGCGCTCAGCAAGGACCTGATCCGGGTCAAGACCGATGTCCTGGACCTGGCTATCGACCCGGTCGGCGGTGACATCGTCCAGCTGACCTTGCCCAAGTACCCACGCCGTCAGGATCATCCGGACATCGCCTTCCAGTTGTTCGACAACGGCGGCGAGCGTGTCTATCTGGCGCAGAGCGGCCTGACCGGCGCGAATGGCCCGGACGCCCGTTCGAGCGGTCGTCCCCTGTACGCTGCCGACCAGAAGAGCTTCCAGCTGACCGACGGTCAGGACCAACTGGTGGTCGACCTCAAGTTCAGCGATAACGGCGTCAACTACATCAAGCGCTTCAGCTTCAAGCGCGGTGAGTACGACCTGACCGTCAGCTACCTGATCGACAACCAGAGCGGTGCAGCCTGGACCGGCAACATGTTTGCCCAGCTCAAGCGTGACGCCAGCTCCGATCCTTCCTCGAGCACCGCGACCGGTACCGCGACTTACCTGGGCGCTGCCCTGTGGACAAGTTCGGAGCCGTACAAGAAGGTGTCGATGAAGGACATCGACAAAGGTAATTTGAAAGAAAATGTGTCTGGCGGCTGGGTAGCATGGCTGCAGCACTACTTCGTGACCGCGTGGATTCCGGCCAAGTCGGACAACAACGTGGTCCAGACCCGCAAGGACAGCCAGGGCAACTACATCATCGGCTACACCGGCCCGGCGCTGAACGTGCCTGCCGGCGGCAAGGTCGAGACCAGCGCCACGCTGTACGCAGGTCCGAAGATCCAGTCCAAGCTCAAGGAGTTGTCCCCAGGCCTGGAGCTGACCGTCGACTACGGCTTCCTGTGGTTCATCGCTCAGCCGATCTTCTGGCTGCTGCAACATATCCACAGCCTGCTGGGTAACTGGGGCTGGTCGATCATCGTTCTGACCATGCTCATCAAGGGTCTGTTCTTCCCGCTGTCGGCTGCCAGCTACCGCTCGATGGCGCGCATGCGTGCCGTGGCGCCGAAACTGGCCCAGCTCAAGGAACGCTTCGGTGACGATCGCCAGAAGATGTCCCAGGCGATGATGGAGCTGTACAAGAAAGAGAAGATCAACCCGCTGGGCGGCTGCCTGCCGATCCTGGTGCAGATGCCAGTGTTCCTGGCCCTGTACTGGGTACTGCTGGAAAGCGTCGAGATGCGCCAGGCCCCTTGGATGCTGTGGATTACCGACCTGTCGATCAAGGATCCATTCTTCATCCTGCCGATCATCATGGGCGCCACCATGTTCATCCAGCAGCGTCTGAATCCGACCCCACCGGATCCGATGCAGGCGAAGGTCATGAAAATGATGCCAATCATCTTCACCTTCTTCTTCCTGTGGTTCCCGGCAGGTCTGGTGCTGTACTGGGTTGTGAACAACTGCCTGTCGATCACTCAGCAGTGGTACATCACCCGTCGTATCGAAGCAGCCACGAAAAAAGCGGCTGCTTGACAGGTTGACCCGTTAGCCTGTGAATAAAAACGCCCCTTCGTGGGGCGTTTTTGCTATCCGTCGTTTTGTCGTAGAGGCTTTCGAGCATGAACACCGTGCGTGAAACCATTGCCGCCATCGCCACCGCCCAGGGCCGCGGTGGCGTCGGTATCGTCCGCTTGTCCGGGCCACTGGCCAGCCAGGCCGGGCAGGCCATCACCGGCCGCACACTGACTCCGCGCCATGCCCACTACGGGCCATTTCGTGCCGACGGTGGTTTGGTCCTGGATGAAGGCATTGCGCTGTTCTTCCCTGGCCCCAACTCGTTCACTGGTGAAGACGTCCTGGAACTGCAGGGGCATGGAGGGCCGGTGGTGCTCGACATGCTGTTGCAGCGCTGTGTCGAGTTGGGTTGTCGTCTCGCCCGTCCTGGCGAGTTCAGCGAGCGGGCGTTCCTCAACGATAAACTCGACCTGGCCCAGGCCGAAGCGATCGCCGACCTGATCGAAGCCAGTTCCACCCAAGCCGCACGCAATGCGTTGCGCTCGCTGCAGGGGGCGTTTTCCAAGCGTGTGCATGCATTGACCGAAGCGCTGATCGCCCTGCGCATCTACGTTGAAGCGGCGATCGACTTCCCGGAGGAGGAAATCGACTTTCTCGCCGATGGCCATGTGCTGAAGATGCTGGAAGCCGTCCGGGACGACTTGTCCACAGTTCAGCGTGAGGCGGGGCAGGGGGCGTTGCTGCGTGACGGCATGACGGTGGTGATTGCAGGCCGTCCGAATGCCGGCAAATCGAGCCTGCTGAACCAGTTGGCCGGACGCGAGGCGGCGATCGTCACCGACATCGCCGGCACCACCCGGGACATCCTGCGCGAACATATCCACATCGATGGCATGCCGTTGCACGTGGTGGATACCGCAGGTCTGCGCGATACCGACGATCATGTGGAAAAGATTGGCGTGGAACGCGCACTCAAGGCGATTGGCGAGGCAGACCGGGTACTGCTGGTGGTGGATTCCACTGCGCCCGAGGCCAACGATCCGTTCGCCTTGTGGCCGGAGTTCCTCGATCAACGGCCGGACCCTGCAAAAGTCACGCTGATTCGCAACAAGGCCGACCTGAGTGGCGAGAGCGTCGGTATCGAGCAGAGTGATGATGGCCACGTGACGATCACCCTCAGTGCGAAGGGCGACGCTACAGGCCTGGATCTGCTGCGTGATCACCTCAAGGCCTGCATGGGTTACGAACAGACTGCGGAAAGCAGCTTCAGTGCGCGCAGGCGGCATCTGGATGCACTGCGCCAGGCCAGCGCCTACCTCGATCATGGTCATGCCCAACTGACGCTCGCTGGTGCCGGTGAGTTGCTGGCAGAGGACCTGCGCCATGCTCAACAGGCCCTGGGAGAGATCACCGGCGCATTCAGCTCGGATGACCTGTTGGGAAGGATCTTCTCGAGCTTCTGTATCGGTAAATAATCCACAGCTCGGCAACACCAAGGCCGCTCCAGCCAGGAGCGGCTTTTTTTTGCCTGTCAGAAACGTGGGCTTGCCCGCGAATCGATTACCCACTGTAGATCTCATCCACAGACCGAAAACCATCACCAGGAGCCCTGTGGAAAACTGGCCTTCAGGTCCGTTGATAACCAGGCTTTTTTTCTGAGGACAATCCCGCCTGTGGGTAAAACGTACTTTAATCCACAGGTTAAACGCCGTTATCCAGAACCCTCACCCCCCCTTCGACACAGGGTTATGATTCTCTGAAGGCAGCATGGATACTGGTCTCAATTAACTTATCCACATGTGGGTAGCCGCCTAAGAATAAACATAAAAACAAAGCTTTTATAAATTTTTCCTTTTTGATTTCTATTGCCGCCATTCATCCACAGACTGGTCAAAATTTGCTCAGACGGTTTCACTAGAGCGGGTGAAGTCCCTATACTTGTCGGCTTACCTTCTCTATTCGCAAAACAGGCACGAGGTGCGTGGTGGATTTCCCTTCCCGTTTTGAAGTGATCGTCATCGGCGGCGGCCATGCCGGTACCGAGGCTGCGCTTGCGTCCGCACGCATGGGTGTGAAAACCCTGCTGCTGACCCATAACGTGGAAACCCTCGGTCACATGAGTTGCAACCCGGCCATCGGTGGTATCGGCAAGAGCCACCTGGTCAAGGAAATCGATGCACTCGGCGGCGCCATGGCGCTTGCCACCGACAAGAGCGGCATCCAGTTCCGCATCCTGAACAACCGCAAGGGCCCGGCTGTGCGCGCCACCCGTGCACAGGCCGACCGCGCCATCTACAAGGCCGTGGTCCGCGAGATCCTGGAAAACCAGCCGAACCTGTGGATATTCCAACAGTCCTGCGATGACCTGATCGTCGAGCAGGACCAGGTCAAGGGCGTGGTGACACAGATGGGCCTGCGCTTCTTCGCCGACTCTGTGGTGCTGACTACCGGCACCTTCCTCGGTGGACTTATCCACATCGGCCTGCAGAACTACTCCGGTGGTCGCGCCGGTGATCCTCCCGCCATTGCCCTGGCTCATCGTCTGCGTGAACTGCCGCTGCGCGTTGGCCGTTTGAAAACCGGCACGCCGCCCCGTATCGATGGCCGCTCGGTAGACTTCTCGGTGATGGGCGAACAACCCGGCGATACCCCGATCCCGGTGATGTCGTTCATGGGCAATGCGCAGATGCACCCGCGCCAGGTCAGCTGCTGGATTACCCACACCAACGCCCGCACCCACGAGATCATCGCCTCGAACCTCGACCGCTCGCCGATGTACTCCGGTGTGATCGAAGGCATCGGCCCGCGCTACTGCCCGTCGATCGAGGACAAGATCCATCGCTTCGCCGACAAGGAAAGCCATCAGGTATTCATCGAGCCGGAAGGCCTGAATACCCATGAGCTGTATCCCAACGGCATCTCGACTTCGCTGCCATTCGATGTGCAGTTGCAGATCGTCCGTTCGATCCGCGGCATGGAGAACGCGCACATCGTGCGTCCGGGTTACGCCATCGAGTACGACTACTTCGACCCGCGTGACCTCAAGTACAGCCTCGAGACCAAGGTCATCGGCGGCCTGTTCTTCGCTGGCCAGATCAACGGCACCACCGGCTACGAAGAAGCCGGCGCCCAGGGCCTGCTGGCCGGTACCAACGCCGCACTGCGTGCGCAGGGCCGCGAAAGCTGGTGCCCGCGCCGTGACGAGGCGTACATCGGCGTACTGGTCGACGACCTGATTACCCTGGGCACCCAGGAGCCTTACCGCATGTTCACCTCGCGTGCCGAATACCGGCTGATCCTTCGCGAAGACAACGCTGATCTGCGCCTGACCGAGAAAGGCCGCGAGCTGGGGTTGGTCGACGATGAGCGCTGGGCCGCCTTCACCGCCAAGCGCGAAGGCATCGAGCGCGAAGAACAGCGCATGAGGAGCACCTGGATCCGCCCGGGCACGCCGCAAGGCCAAGCCGTTGTGGATAAGTTCGGTACACCGCTGGCCCACGAGTACAACCTGCTCAACCTGCTGGCGCGCCCCGAGATCGACTACGCGGGGCTGATCGAAGCCACGGGCGGTGATGTCATCGATCCCCAGGTGGCCGAACAGGTCGAGATCAAGACCAAGTACGCCGGCTACATCGATCGCCAGCAGGACGAGATCGCCCGTCTGCGCGCCAGCGAAGACACTCGCCTGCCTGTGGATATCGACTACGCTGGCATTTCCGGGTTGTCCAAGGAAATCCAGAGCAAGCTCGGCCAGACCCGTCCGGAAACCCTCGGCCAGGCTTCCCGTATTCCCGGCGTTACCCCGGCGGCAATTTCTCTGTTGCTGATTCACCTGAAAAAACGCGGCGCTGGCCGCGAATTGGAGCAAAGCGCTTGAGTTCCCTGGTCACCCCGCAACATGCCGAAGAGTTGTCCACAGGTGCGCGCCAGCTCGGAGTCGAGCTGAGTGCGCAGCAGCACGAACTGCTGCTTGGGTACCTGGCCCTGTTGATCAAATGGAACAAGGCCTACAACCTGACCGCAGTGCGCGATCCGGACGAGATGGTGTCGCGTCATCTGCTCGACAGCCTCAGCGTCATGCCGTTTATCCACAGCGACACGCAACGCTGGCTGGATGTTGGCAGCGGCGGCGGCATGCCGGGTATCCCGCTGGCTATCCTGCATCCGCACAAGCAGGTGACGGTACTGGACAGCAACGGCAAGAAGACCCGCTTCCTGACGCAGGTGAAGATGGAGCTGAAACTCGACAACCTGACGGTTATCCACAGCCGTGTGGAAGAGGTTCAGCCCGAGCAACCGTTCTGCGGCATCATCTCCCGGGCGTTCAGCAGCATGGAGAATTTCACCAACTGGACCCGCCACCTGGGTGACGCCCGTACGCAATGGCTTGCAATGAAGGGGCTGCATCCTGCCGATGAACTGGTAGCATTGCCCGCAGACTTCACAGTGGAAAGCGAGCAGGCCCTGACCGTTCCAGGTTGCCAGGGCCAGCGCCATCTGCTGATACTGCGCCGCAAGGCTTGACTGGGAACACACGCAACAATGGCTAAGGTATTCGCAATCGCGAACCAGAAGGGTGGTGTCGGCAAGACCACCACCTGCATCAATCTCGCCGCATCGCTGGCCGCGACCAAGCGTCGCGTGCTGCTGATCGACCTCGATCCACAGGGCAATGCCACCATGGGCAGCGGTGTGGACAAGCACGAGCTCGAGCACTCGGTGTACGACCTGTTGATCGGGGAATGCGACCTGGCCCAGGCCATGCAGTACTCCGAGCACGGCGGCTTCCAGCTGTTGCCCGCCAACCGTGACCTCACCGCCGCAGAGGTGGTGCTGCTGGAAATGCAGATGAAGGAGAGCCGCCTGCGCAACGCGCTGGCGCCTATCCGCGACAACTACGACTACATCCTCATCGACTGCCCGCCTTCGTTGTCGATGCTGACGCTGAACGCCTTGGTCGCTTCCGATGGCGTGATTATCCCCATGCAGTGCGAGTACTACGCGCTGGAAGGCCTGAGCGACCTTGTGGATAACATCAAGCGCATCGCTGCCCGGTTGAACCCGGAGCTGAAGATCGAAGGCCTGCTGCGGACCATGTACGACCCGCGCCTGAGCCTGAACAACGATGTTTCGGCCCAGCTCAAGGAGCATTTCGGCGATCAGCTCTACGACACCGTGATACCGCGCAATATTCGCCTGGCCGAGGCTCCGAGCTTCGGTATGCCGGCGCTGGCCTACGACAAGCAATCACGTGGTGCGCTCGCCTACCTTGCCCTGGCTGGGGAACTGGTGCGCCGTCAGCGCCGTCAATCCCGCACTGCACAAACAACTTAAGGAATCCGCATGGCCATCAAGAAACGCGGTCTCGGACGTGGGTTGGATGCACTGCTCAGTGGTCCTTCCGTCAGCGCGCTCGAAGAGCAGGCTGTCACGGTCGACCAGAAGGAACTGCAGCGCCTGCCGGTCGAACTGATCCAGCGTGGCAAGTACCAACCTCGCCGTGACATGGACCCGGAGGCGCTGGAGGAGCTGGCGCATTCGATCCGCAATCATGGCGTGATGCAGCCGATCGTGGTTCGCCCGATTGGCGAAGGCCGCTACGAAATCATCGCCGGTGAGCGTCGCTGGCGCGCCACCCAGCAGGCAGGCCTGGACACTATCCCGGCCATGGTCCGCGAGGTGCCGGACGAAGCCGCCATCGCCATGGCGCTGATCGAAAACATCCAGCGCGAGGATCTCAACCCGCTGGAAGAAGCCCTTGCCCTGCAGCGGTTGCAGCAGGAGTTCGAGCTGACCCAGCAACAGGTGGCCGATGCCGTGGGCAAGTCGCGTGTCACCGTGGCCAACCTGCTGCGCCTGATCAGCCTTCCTGAGGCGATCAAGACCATGCTCGCCCACGGCGACCTGGAAATGGGCCATGCGCGCGCCTTGCTGGGGCTCGAGGAGAGCCGGCAGGAAGAAGGGGCGCGACATGTTGTCGCACGAGGCCTCACCGTGCGCCAAACCGAGGCACTGGTCCGTCAGTGGCTCAACGGCAAGCCTGAGCCGGTGGAATCGAGCAAACCTGATCCGGATATCGCCCGGCTGGAACAGCGGCTGGCAGAGCGCCTGGGCTCATCGGTGCAGATTCGCCATGGCGACAAGGGCAAGGGCCAGCTGGTCATCCGCTACAACTCCCTCGACGAGCTTCAGGGTGTACTTGCTCACATCCGCTGAAACAATTCCCGTTGTAGCGCGCAGTCGGAAATCACTACCCAAGAGTTGAATAGGGGTTAATCCACCCCTATACTCTGCGCGCATTTTGTCGGCACAAATTATGCCAAGTCATAGCTGACTGGGCAGTCGACTTTCGAGGAGCAGTTTTGATGGAAATCCGCACGCCAAACCGCCTGCCTTTCCATCGCTGGGCGGTTTTCCCGGTACTGCTGGCTCAATTTGGGGTGTTATTGCTGGCAACGTTGGTGTTGTGGCAGTGGCAGGGCAAGGTCAGCGGTTATTCGGGCCTCTGTGGAGGTTTGATCGGCTGGCTGCCCAACGTGTATTTCGCCTGGAAGGCTTTTCGCTTCAGCGGAGCCCGGGCGGCGCAGGCCATCGTCAAGTCGTTCTACGCAGGCGAGGCAGGCAAATTGATTTTGACGGCAGTGCTGTTCGCACTGACCTTTGCAGGAGTGAAGCCACTGGCGCCGTTAGCAGTATTCGGCGTCTTCCTGCTGACTCTCACGGTCAGCTGGTTCGCGCCACTGCTGATGAATAAAAGACTTTCGAGACCTTAGGGCGTTTGAGGCAACCATGGCAGCAGAAACCGCTTCGGGCTATATCCAGCACCACTTGCAGAACCTGACCTACGGTCAACTACCAGACGGCAGCTGGGGCCTGGCCCATTCGGCTGCCGAAGCCAAGGCAATGGGCTTCTGGGCATTCCACCTGGACACCCTGGGCTGGTCCGTTGCACTGGGTCTGATCTTCCTGTTCATCTTCCGCATGGCGGCCAAGAAGGCGACCTCCGGTCAGCCTGGTGCCCTGCAGAACTTCGTCGAAGTACTGGTCGACTTCGTTCACGGCAGCGTGAAGGACTCGTTCCACGGTCGTAGCCCGGTCATCGCACCGCTGGCCCTGACCATCTTCGTCTGGGTGTTCCTGATGAACGCCATCGACCTGGTACCGGTCGACTGGATTCCGCAGCTGGCGATCCTGATCTCGGGCGATCCGCACATTCCGTTCCGCGCCGTATCGACCACCGACCCGAACGCCACCCTGGGCATGGCCCTGAGCGTGTTCGCGCTGATCATCTTCTACAGCATCAAGGTCAAGGGCATCGGCGGCTTCATCGGCGAGCTCACGCTCCACCCGTTCGGTAGCAAGAACATCTTCGTGCAGATCCTGCTGATCCCGGTGAACTTCCTGCTGGAATTCGTCACCCTGATCGCCAAACCGATCTCCCTGGCACTGCGTCTGTTCGGCAACATGTATGCCGGCGAGCTTGTGTTCATCCTGATCGCCGTGATGTTCGGCACCGGCATCCTCTGGCTGAGCGGCCTGGGTGTGGTGCTGCAGTGGGCGTGGGCCGTGTTCCACATCCTGATCATCACTCTGCAAGCATTCATCTTCATGATGCTCACCATCGTCTACCTGTCGATGGCGCACGAAGATAACCATTAAGACCGCCTGGCGTGTCTGATAGTCTTCCCCGCCTGTTCGGGGGGAAGACTGAAAAAGTCCGCAAGGGCAGTTGTTTCAAACGATTTGTTTTACCGCTTCAATTAAAAAACCTAACCAATACGACGTAAAAGTCGGGAGGAAAGATGGAAACTGTAGTTGGTCTGACCGCTATCGCTGTTGCTCTGCTGATCGGCCTGGGTGCTCTGGGTACCGCCATTGGTTTCGGCCTGCTGGGCGGCAAGTTCCTGGAAGGCGCTGCTCGTCAGCCTGAGATGGTTCCGATGCTGCAGGTCAAAATGTTCATCGTTGCCGGTCTGCTCGACGCCGTAACCATGATCGGTGTTGGTATCGCTCTGTTCTTCACCTTCGCGAATCCCTTCGTTGGTCAGATCGCCGGCTAATCACTCGTTCCTACGAGTTGATTGGTGTGATGGACAAAGACCGAGCGAGGTGTTGGCGTGAACATTAATGCAACCCTGATTGGCCAATCCGTTGCTTTTCTGATTTTTGTGCTGTTCTGCATGAAGTATGTATGGCCTCCGGTCATCACTGCTCTGCACGAGCGCCAAAAGAAGATTGCCGACGGCTTGGACGCTGCCAACCGCGCAGCTCGCGACCTGGAGCTGGCCCAAGAGAAAGCGGGTCAGCAACTGCGTGAAGCAAAAGCACAGGCAGCCGAAATCATTGAGCAAAGCAAGAAACGCGCTGCTCAGCTTGTCGAGGAAGCCCGTGATCAGGCTCGCGTCGAAGCTGACCGTGTGAAGGCTCAGGCTCAAGCCGAGATCGAACAGGAACTCAACAGCATCAAAGACGCCCTGCGTGCCCAAGTGGGTGCCCTGGCCGTTGGCGGCGCTGAAAAGATCCTTGGCGCCACAATCGATCAAAACGCGCATGCGGAGCTGGTTAACAAACTGGCCGCTGAAATTTAAGCGAGGGCGATCATGGCAGAACTGACCACGTTGGCCCGACCTTACGCTAAGGCAGCTTTCGAGCACGCCCAGGCCCAGCAGCAACTGGCCAATTGGTCAGCCATGCTCGGCCTGGCTGCTGCGGTGTCGGAAGACGGCACCATGCAGCGCCTGCTCAAGGCCCCGCAACTGACTAGCGCAGAAAAGGCCGCCGCATTCATTGAAGTGTGCGGTGACAAGTTCGATGTACAGGCACAGAATTTCATTCATGTTGCCGCGGAAAACGACCGTCTCCTGCTTCTGCCGGAGATCGCCGCTCTGTTCGACCTGTACAAGGCCGAGCAAGAGAAATCCGTGGACGTGGAAGTCACCAGTGCTTTTGCGTTGAACCAAGAACAGCAAGACAAACTCGCCAAGGTTCTCAGTGCACGGCTCAGCCGGGAAGTGCGCCTGCACGCGTCGGAGGATGCCAGCCTGATCGGCGGCGTCGTCATCCGCGCCGGCGACCTGGTAATCGATGGCTCGGTTCGCGGCAAGATCGCGAAACTGGCCGAAGCATTGAAATCTTGAGTTTGAAGGGGCAGCAGAGCAATGCAGCAACTCAATCCTTCCGAAATTAGTGAAATCATCAAGGGTCGCATCGAGAAACTCGATGTCGGCTCCCAAGCCCGTAACGAAGGTACCGTTGTTTCGGTATCCGACGGTATCGTGCGGATCCACGGTCTGGCCGACGTCATGTACGGCGAAATGATCGAGTTCCCTGGCAGCGTATTCGGCATGGCACTGAACCTGGAGCAAGACTCCGTAGGTGCAGTGATCCTGGGTGCCTATGACACCCTCGCCGAAGGCATGAGCGCCAAGTGCACCGGCCGCATCCTGGAAGTTCCGGTTGGTAAGGAACTGCTGGGTCGCGTCGTTGACGCACTGGGCAACCCGATCGACGGTAAAGGTCCTCTGGGCAACACTCAGACCGACGCGGTCGAGAAAGTGGCCCCAGGCGTGATCTGGCGTAAGTCGGTAGACCAGCCTGTACAGACTGGCTACAAGTCCGTCGACGCCATGATCCCAGTCGGCCGTGGCCAGCGTGAGCTGATCATCGGTGACCGCCAGATCGGCAAGACCGCCATGGCCATCGACGCCATCATCAACCAGAAAGACTCCGGTATTTTCTGTGTTTATGTTGCTGTCGGCCAAAAGCGTTCCACCGTTGCCAACATCGTTCGCAAGCTGGAAGAAGCCGGCGCCCTGGCCAACACCATCGTGGTCGTTGCCAGTGCTTCGGAATCCGCCGCACTGCAGTTCCTGGCGCCATACGCCGGCTGCACCATGGGCGAGTTCTTCCGTGACCGCGGTGAAGACGCCCTGATCGTCTACGATGACCTGTCCAAGCAGGCTGTTGCCTACCGTCAGATCTCCCTGCTGCTGCGCCGTCCACCAGGACGTGAAGCGTACCCAGGCGACGTGTTCTATCTCCACTCCCGTCTGCTGGAGCGTGCATCGCGCGTTTCGGAAGAGTATGTCGAGAAGTTCACCAACGGCGCAGTGACTGGCAAGACCGGTTCCCTGACCGCCCTGCCGATCATCGAAACCCAGGCTGGCGACGTTTCCGCGTTCGTTCCGACCAACGTGATCTCGATCACCGACGGTCAGATCTTCCTGGAATCGGCCATGTTCAACTCGGGCATCCGTCCTGCAGTGAACGCCGGTGTTTCGGTATCCCGTGTAGGTGGTGCCGCTCAGACCAAGATCATCAAGAAGCTGTCCGGCGGTATCCGTACCGCACTGGCTCAGTACCGTGAACTGGCTGCATTCGCCCAGTTCGCTTCGGATCTGGACGAGGCTACCCGCAAGCAGCTGGAGCATGGTCAGCGCGTTACCGAGCTGATGAAGCAGAAGCAGTACGCGCCAATGTCGATCGCTGACATGGCTCTGTCGCTGTACGCCGCTGAGCGTGGTTTCCTGACTGACGTAGAAGTCTCCAAGGTCGGCAGCTTCGAGCAAGCGCTGATCGCCTACTTCCACCGTGATCACGCCGAGCTGTTGGCCAAGATCAACGTGAAAGGTGACTTCAACGACGAAATCGACGCTGGCATGAAAGCCGGTATCGAGAAGTTCAAGGCCACCCAGACCTGGTAAGCCGCAGCGGGGGCTCCGGCCCCCGCTTGCTAACCTGATAGGTGATACATGGCAGGCGCAAAAGAGATTCGCAGTAAGATTGCGAGCATCAAAAGCACGCAAAAAATTACCAGCGCCATGGAGAAAGTGGCGGTCAGCAAAATGCGCAAGGCACAAATGCGCATGGCTGCTAGCCGTCCTTACGCGGAGCGTATCCGCCAGGTGATCGGTCATCTGGCCAACGCCAACCCGGAATACCGCCACCCGTTCATGATCGAGCGCCCTGTAAAGCGCGCCGGTTATATCGTGGTGAGCAGTGACCGTGGTCTGTGCGGTGGCTTGAATACCAACCTGTTCAAGGCCCTGGTCAAGGACATGAGCGCAAACCGCGAACAGGGCGTGGAAATCGACCTGTGCGTGATCGGCAGCAAGGGTGCGACTTTCTTCCGCATCTTTGGCGGCAACGTCGTAGCCGCGATCAGCCACCTGGGCGAAGAGCCATCGATCAACGATCTGATCGGCTCCGTCAAAGTGATGCTGGACGCCTACCTCGATGGCCGTATCGATCGCCTCTCGGTGGTTTCGAACAAGTTCATCAACACCATGACCCAAAAACCGACGGTCGAGCAATTGGTACCGTTGGTGGCAACCCCGGATCAGGATCTCAAGCATCACTGGGATTACCTGTACGAACCCGACGCAAAAGAGCTGCTGGACGGCTTGATGGTGCGTTACGTGGAGTCGCAGGTGTACCAGGCGGTGGTCGAGAACAACGCTGCTGAACAAGCGGCCCGGATGATCGCCATGAAGAACGCCACAGACAACGCCGGTGATTTGATCAAAGAGCTGCAATTGATCTACAACAAGGCGCGTCAGGCTGCGATCACCCAGGAGATCTCGGAAATCGTCGGCGGCGCTGCCGCGGTTTAACGGTTCAAAAATTCAGAGGATCCAGCTATGAGTAGCGGACGTATCGTTCAAATCATCGGCGCCGTCATCGACGTGGAATTCCCACGTGACGTCGTGCCGAGTGTTTACAACGCGCTGAAAGTACAAGGCGCGGAAACCACCCTGGAAGTTCAGCAGCAGCTGGGCGACGGCGTGGTTCGTACCATTGCGATGGGCTCGACCGAAGGCCTGAAGCGCGGTCTGGACGTCGTCGATACCGGCGCGGCCATCTCCGTTCCAGTTGGTAAGGCCACTCTGGGCCGTATCATGGACGTCCTCGGCAACCCGATCGACGAAGCCGGCCCGATCGGCGAAGAAGAGCGTCGCGGTATCCACCAGCCAGCGCCTTCCTTCGCTGACCAGGCAGGCGGCAACGACCTGCTGGAAACCGGCATCAAGGTTATCGACCTGGTTTGCCCGTTCGCCAAGGGTGGTAAGGTTGGTCTGTTCGGTGGTGCCGGTGTCGGCAAGACCGTAAACATGATGGAACTGATCCGTAACATCGCCATGGAACACAGCGGTTACTCCGTGTTCGCTGGTGTGGGTGAGCGTACTCGTGAGGGTAACGACTTCTACCACGAGATGAAGGACTCCAACGTTCTCGACAAGGTAGCGCTGGTCTACGGTCAGATGAACGAGCCACCAGGAAACCGTCTGCGCGTTGCGCTGACCGGCCTGACCATGGCTGAGAAGTTCCGTGACGAAGGTAACGACGTTCTGCTGTTCGTCGACAACATCTATCGTTACACCCTGGCCGGTACTGAAGTATCCGCACTGCTGGGCCGTATGCCTTCGGCAGTAGGTTACCAGCCGACCCTGGCTGAAGAGATGGGCGTTCTGCAAGAGCGCATCACTTCGACCAAGGAAGGTTCGATCACCTCCGTTCAGGCCGTATACGTACCTGCGGACGACCTGACCGACCCGTCGCCAGCGACCACCTTCGCTCACTTGGACGCCACCGTCGTTCTGTCCCGTGACATCGCCTCCCTGGGTATCTACCCAGCGGTCGACCCACTGGACTCGACTTCGCGCCAGCTGGACCCGAACGTGATCGGCACCGAGCACTACGAGACCGCTCGTGGCGTTCAGTATGTTCTGCAGCGCTACAAAGAGCTGAAGGACATCATCGCGATCCTGGGTATGGACGAACTGTCCGAAGCCGACAAGCAACTGGTTGCCCGCGCTCGTAAGATCCAGCGCTTCCTGTCGCAGCCGTTCTTCGTGGCCGAAGTCTTCACCGGCTCGCCAGGCAAGTACGTTCCGCTCAAGGACACCATCGCTGGCTTCAGCGGCATCCTCAAAGGTGACTACGACCACCTGCCAGAACAAGCGTTCTACATGGTCGGCAGCATCGACGAAGCGATCGAGAAAGCCAAGAAACTGTAATCCCGGCGCCCCGCAAGGGGCGCTAATCAGGTTGAGGCAAGCAGATGGCTATGACAGTCCATTGCGACATCGTCAGCGCAGAGGGAGAGATCTTCTCCGGCCTGGTCGAGATGGTAGTAGCGCACGGCAACCTGGGCGATCTGGGTATCGCTCCAGGCCACGCGCCGCTGATCACCAATCTCAAGCCGGGTCCGATCACGCTGACCAAGCAGGGTGGCACTCAAGAGGTGTTCTACATCTCCGGTGGCTTCCTCGAAGTGCAGCCGAACATGGTCAAGGTTCTCGCCGACACCGTGCAACGTGCTGCCGACCTGGACGAAGCTCAGGCTCAGGAAGCCCTCAAGGCTGCCGAGAACGCGCTGAACACTAAAGGCTCGGACTTCGACTACGGCGCTGCTGCCGCACGTCTGGCCGAGGCTGCAGCTCAGCTGCGTACTGTCCAGCAATTGCGCAAGGGCAAGTGATCCGGTCCTCCCGGTAACCTGCGTTGCGATTGAGTTAAAGGGTAGCCTCGGCTACCCTTTTTCTTTTCCGAATTTTCGCCTTCGGTCACATCCCTGACCACCCAGGATTGGTAGCCAGTCAATGTCCCTCGATATCGTTATTCTCGCCGCAGGCCAAGGCACCCGCATGCGCTCCTCGCTGCCCAAGGTGCTGCACCCAGTTGCTGGTAATTCAATGCTCGGCCATGTTATCCACAGCGCGCGACAGTTGCAGCCAAAGGGCATCCATGTGGTCATCGGCCATGGTGCAGAGCTGGTGCGTGAACGCTTGGCGGCTGACGACCTGAATTTCGTCATGCAGGACAAGCAGCTTGGCACCGGGCATGCCGTCGCCCAGGCACTGCCGGCGATCACCGCCGATACCGTGCTGGTGCTCTATGGCGACGTGCCATTGATCGAGGTGGGCACGCTCGAGCGGCTTCTGGCCAAGGTCAATGAACAGCAACTCGGCCTGCTGACCGTCACCCTGCAGGATCCAACCGGTTACGGCCGCATCGTGCGTGATGCCCAAGGTCAGGTTGCGGCCATCGTCGAGCACAAGGACGCCAGTGATGCACAGCGAGCGATCAAGGAAGGCAACACGGGCATCCTCGCGATGCCGGCCGCGCGTCTGGCAGACTGGATGGGGCGTCTGTCCAACAACAACGCCCAGGGCGAGTACTACCTCACCGACGTGATCGCCATGGCCGTGGCCGATGGCCTGGTGGTTGCCACCGAACAGCCCCATGACGCGATGGAAGTGCAGGGCGCCAACGACCGTCTGCAACTGTCCGAGCTCGAGCGTCATTACCAGTTGCGCGAAGGACGCCGACTGATGGCCCAGGGCGTGACCCTGCGTGATCCCGCGCGCTTCGACGTGCGTGGCGAGGTGATCGTGGGGCGCGATGTGCTGATCGACATCAACGTCATTCTCGAAGGCAAGGTGGTCATCGAAGACGATGTGCAGATCGGCCCGAACTGCGTGATCAAGAACAGCACCCTGCGCAAGGGCGCCGTGATCAAGGCCAACAGCCACATCGAAGGTGCGGTGATGGGCGAGGGCAGCGATGCCGGCCCGTTCGCTCGCCTGCGCCCAGGCAGCGTACTGGAAGCCAAGGCCCATGTGGGTAACTTCGTCGAGCTGAAGAACGCCCGTCTGGGCGAAGGCGCCAAGGCCGGTCACCTGACTTATCTGGGCGACGCCGAGATCGGTGCGCGCACCAATATCGGCGCGGGTACCATCACCTGCAACTACGATGGCGCGAACAAGTTCAAGACCGTCCTAGGCGAAGATGTGTTCATCGGCTCGAACAACTCGCTGGTTGCGCCTGTGGAAATCAAGGATGGCGCCACCACTGCGGCGGGCTCGACCATCAACCAGTCGGTCGAAGCCGCTCAGTTGGCAGTAGCCCGCGCGCGTCAGCGCAACATCGATGGCTGGAAACGGCCAGAGAAGATCAAGAAAAGCTGAGTTATCCACAGACGTTTCGATCGAAAGCCGACTTATGTGAGTAAGTCGGCTTTTTATTGCCGGACAAGCCCGCTCCCACAGGGAGTAGCGTTGCCAGGTAAGTCTATTCGCTCCTTGACGAATCCTTCATCTTAGGTTTTGATTGCAACCATTATCTTTCGAACCGAAACTTACAAGCTCATGTCGAAACGAAATACCCCCCAGCGCCGCCACAATATCCTGGCTTTGCTCGCCGAGCAGGGCGAGGTGAGTGTGGACGCGTTGGCCAAGCGTTTCGAAACTTCGGAAGTGACCATCCGCAAGGATCTCGCCGCACTGGAAGCCAACGGCCTGCTGCTGCGTCGCTACGGCGGCGCGGTGCCCGTCCCGCAGGAGATGCTTGGCGAAGCCGCTCAGCCCGTTTCCAGCTACAAGAAAGCCATCGCCCGAGCCGCTGTCGGACGCATCCGTGAGCACGCACGCATCATCATCGACAGTGGCAGTACCACCGCCGCGATGATCCCGGAACTGGGCCGCCAGCCCGGTCTGGTCGTGATGACCAACTCCCTGAACGTGGCCCGTGCCATCAGTGAGCTCGAGCACGAACCGGTGCTGCTGATGACCGGCGGCACCTGGGACCCGCATTCCGAGTCATTCCAGGGCCAGGTCGCCGAGCAGGTACTACGCTCATACGATTTCGACCAGTTGTTCATCGGTGCCGACGGCATCGACCTGAACCGCGGCACCACCACTTTCAACGAACTGCTCGGCCTGAGCCGGGTGATGGCGGAAGTGGCCCGGGAAGTGATCGTGATGGTCGAATCGGACAAGGTCGGACGCAAGATCCCCAACCTCGAGCTGCCCTGGAGCAGCGTTACCACCCTTATTACAGATGATCGCCTGCCCGCAGCGGCACGCGAACAGATTCAAGCCCGCGGCATCAACCTGATCTGCGCCGCGATCAGCCAGGAGCAATGACCATGTGTGGAATCGTCGGTGCAGTCGCCGAGCGCAATATCACCTCCATCCTCATCGAGGGCCTCAAGCGCCTGGAATACCGCGGTTACGACAGCGCGGGCCTGGCCGTCATCACCCAGCAGGGCGAGCTCGATCGTCGTCGCCGCATCGGCAAGGTGAGCGAGCTGGAAGCCGCGGTGACTGCCGAGCCACTCAATGGTCACCTGGGCATCGCCCACACCCGCTGGGCAACCCACGGCGCGCCGACCGAGCACAATGCCCACCCGCATTTCTCCGGCCAGGAAGTGGCCGTGGTGCACAACGGCATCATCGAGAACCACGAGGAACTGCGTGAAGAGCTCAAGGGCCTGGGCTATGTATTCACCTCGCAGACCGACACCGAGGTGATCGTTCACCTGATCCACCACACCCTCAAGAGCATTCCCGACCTGACCGACGCGTTCAAGGCGGTGGTCAAGCGCCTGCACGGTGCCTATGGCTTGTCGGTGATCAGCGTCAAGCAGCCCGACCGCCTGGTGGCCGCGCGCAGCGGCAGCCCGTTGGTGATCGGTCTTGGCCATGGCGAGAACTTCCTCGCCTCCGACCAGTTGGCCCTGCGCCAGGTCACCGACCGTTTCATGTACCTGGAAGAGGGCGATATCGCCGAAATCCGCCGCGACCAGGTGAGCATCTGGGACCAGGCCGGCAGCAAGGTGCAACGCGAGACCGTGCAGTACCACGAAGGCGCCGAGGCGGCCGACAAGGGCGCCTATCGCCACTTCATGCTCAAGGAAATCCACGAGCAGCCGTCGGTGGTGCAGCGTACCCTCGAAGGCCGTCTGGGCAAGGATCACGTGATGGTCCAGGCGTTCGGTCCACAGGCTGCCGAGCTGTTCGCCAAGGTGCGCAATGTACAGATCGTCGCCTGCGGCACCAGCTATCATGCGGGCATGGTCGCCCGTTATTGGCTGGAAAGCCTGGCGGGTATTCCGTGCCAGGTCGAAGTCGCCAGTGAGTTCCGCTATCGCAAGGTGGTGGTGCAGCCGGACACCTTGTTCGTTTCCATCTCCCAGTCGGGCGAAACCGCCGACACCCTGGCCGCGCTGCGCAACGCCAAGGAGCTGGGTTTCCTTGGCAGCCTGGCGATCTGCAACGTTGGCATCAGCTCGCTGGTGCGTGAATCCGACCTGACCCTGCTGACCCTGGCCGGCCCGGAAATCGGCGTTGCTTCGACCAAGGCCTTCACCACCCAGCTGGTCTCGCTGATGCTGTTGACCCTCGCCCTGGGTCAGGTACGCGGTAGCCTCGAAGCGGGCGTCGAAGCCGAGCTGGTCGAGGAACTGCGCCGCCTGCCGACGCGTCTGGGCGAAGCCCTGGCGATGGACAGCGTGGTCGAGAAGACCGCCGAACTGTTCGCCGACAAGCACCACACCCTGTTCCTCGGCCGTGGCGCCCAGTACCCGGTGGCGATGGAAGGTGCGCTCAAGCTCAAGGAGATCTCCTACATCCACGCCGAGGCGTACCCCGCTGGCGAGCTCAAGCACGGCCCGCTGGCGCTGGTCGATGCCGACATGCCGGTGGTCACTGTTGCGCCGAACAACGAGCTGCTGGAAAAGCTCAAGTCGAACCTGCAGGAAGTCCGCGCGCGTGGCGGCGAGCTGGTGGTGTTCGCCGATGAGCAGTCGGGCATGGGCAACGGCGAAGGCACCCACGTGATCAAGGTGCCGCACATCATCGATGCCTTGGCACCGATCCTGTACACCATCCCGCTGCAGCTGCTGTCGTACTACGTGGCCGTGCTCAAAGGCACTGACGTCGACCAGCCGCGTAACCTGGCGAAGTCGGTGACGGTGGAGTAAGCGGTTGCGCTGAGCAGAGGGTGGTTTTGCGAAGCTATATGGGCCGCTGACACGGCCCATATAGCACTACCAATGTCTATCCACGCTCTTGCCTGCTAACTCCACAGGTAATCCGTTCGATGTGATTACTGCGTTTTCACAAAGCCTGGGCCCATCGCGGACAATCCGGCCTCACCCGAATATGTCCGCTTGCAGCCTTCCTCCAGTCATTCAGGTCAAATGGCGCTGCGTTTCAAGAACGCCTCGAAAATGCTTGCGAAATGTGGCGGGCACTCCTGCATCGGATAATGACCGCAGTTAGGAATCACGTGCAGCTCTGCGTTCGGATGCCATGCGAGAAAAGTACGCGTCATTGCCTCCGAATCCAGTCCGGGATCCTTATCACCGATGATGACCAAATAGGGTGTTTCAAGGCCCCGAACGTCATCGACGAAGTTCGCCGTGATCAGCATTTCGAGGTATCGCGCCCGGCAAGCAGGTGCGACCGTGTCTCGACTTTGTCGGACCTTGCGATTAGCCCAACCATCGGAAAGACCTCCAGTGACGAATTTGAACAAGCGCCGAAGCGCATCGTCGTCTTCTATCGTGCTTGCAAAGAAAGCTAGAGCGTCCGGACTCAAGCGATTGTCAGCGGCAGAAACGGGACACACCGCGATCGCGCTCGTGACGCGCGATGGCGTATCAGCAGCAATGCGTTGCGTGATCATCCCTGTCATTGAGTGGCCAACTACGTGAAAGCTCGTCCAACCGAGATGGTCGGCGAGCATGAGGTAGTCGGTGGCAATTTCCTCTACCGTGAATTCGCCCGACAATTCAATCGATCGCCCGTAGCCACGCAAATCAACGAAAATATAGGTGAACGCCTGGTCGTCAAGCCAGGGCATGAGAGCGTCGTAGCTGGAGTTGTCGCCTAGCCAGTCATGCATGACCAGCACGTGAATCGGGCCGTTGCCGTATGGCACATATCCACCAAGCCTGGTGCCTGACCAGCCTCCTATCACACTAACTTGGACGCCAGGTCGCGCCCCCGGCGAACAGTCCTCAACAACCACTACACCCGCGGCAACACAGACTGTGCCAATCTACACAGGGGTAGAGCTACAGCCGCTTGAGATTGAGGCACTACCGTACCCCGGTGAAGTGCTGGATGCCAATGACCTGATCATCACATTCCCGATTGACTCGGGAATTGAGCCGGTCTATTTGATGTTCAGTACTCCAGGATATCATCAGGCACCCAAAAACTTAATTGCTTTTCGTGATGCGAAACCTGTGAGAGCTAAAAGCAGCGTTCGTGGTGGCGGTAAGCTTAGAAGGCGTTGGGTGGATAGTAAAGGCAGAATTTATGAATGGGATAGTCAGCATGGTAGGGTTGAGTTATATGATAAGCAGGGCAAGCACTTAGGAGAGTTTGATTCTGTGTCTGGCGATCAAACAAAATCAGCTGTTCCTGGCCGAACTACCGAAAAGTAAGATGTTTAATATGTTTATTAATTTAACTGGTTTTCTGAAAGAACATGAGTTTGATGACTCCTTGAAGTACGATTTTGATATTCCACCGGCACTTGAAAAAGATGTTATGAAACTCTTGAATTGGCAGTCTCTTGAGGCTGAATCGGACGGTGAGCTTCCTCTGTCTGATGAACAAGCAGAAAAAATATTTTCTTTACTTGGCAATCCGAAGCCTGAAGGATTGGACTTTTTTGTTGGAGTCCGAGCTTAGTGGTAAGAAGAAGTAATACCTTTTGACGTTTGCGCGAGTTTTAACTTAAAAACATAGGAGGCATGGGTAATTGCCTCCTATGTTTTTATTTGAGATTTAAGTGCTCGATTTATATCAAGTCCGCGCCAGTTCCCGCACTTCGCCACCCCGGCGCTTGCGCACCATGAAGTACGCCGCCACGATCACCAGCAAGGTCACCGCTACCAGCCAGAACTGAAAACGTGTCGCCGGATCGATCGCTTGGGTTGCCAGCACCGATACCAGCGCCAGCAGCGCAATAACGTTGGTCAGCGGGAATCCCCAAGCCCTGAATGACGTTGGGTCCACTGCTTCATGCCGGGTTTTCAGACGCATACCGACGTGGGCGAAAATGATGAAGATCCAGACGAAGATGATGAACGCACCGGTGCTCCTGGCCAGGGTCAGGAAGAGGTCACCGCCGCTGATGAAGTGCACCGCCAGAATCGTCACGCAAATGCAAAACGCCAGCGCCAGTGCATTGATCGGCACGCCCTTGGCGTTGGTCCGGGAGAACAGCGCTGGGGCGTGTCCGCGTTGGCTGAGCGAGAACATCATGCGCGAGTTGGAGAACATGAACGAGTTCATCACCGACATGAACGACACGAACAGCACCAGTTTCATGGCCACGGCTGCACCCTTGAAACCGGCGAGGGTGAACAGTGCGACATAGGGCGATGCGAGGTTGGCCTTGTCGGTCCAGGGCAGGCACAGGACGAGAATCGACACCGAACCGACGTAGAAGAGCATGACGCGCACGATCACGCTCTTGATCGCCCGGATCACGTTGCGGCGCGGGTTCTCCGATTCGCCGGCTGCCACAGCGGCGATTTCACTGCCGCCCAGCGAGAAGATCGCCACGATCACACCAGCCATCACTGGCGACAGGCCATTGGGCATGAAGCCGCCATGGTCGGTGAGATTGACCAGGCCAGGGGCGGGGATGTTCTCCTGCCAGCCCAGCAGGATGGAGGCGCCGAGCAGCATGAAGATAAGGATGGTGACCACCTTCAGCGCCGCCAGCCAGTACTCCACTTCGGCGAACGAACGCACCGAGTAGGCGTTGCTGGCGATCAGCGTCACCAGCATGATGAAGGCGCCGACCCAGATCGGCAGCCAGGGCATGAAATCGTTGAGGATCGCGCCCAGCAGCACCGCTTCGAGGGTGATGGTCATCATCGACTTGAGCCAGTACAACCAGCCCACGGTGAACCCGGCCCAGTTGCCGAGGTAGGTGTTGGCGTAGGTCGAGAAGGAGCCGGCATCAGGATTGCGCGAGGCCATCTCGCCGAGCATGAACATCACCAGAGTGACGATGATGCCGCCGATCACGTAAGACAGGATCGCGGCCGGGCCGGCCGAGGCGATCAGGCTGCCGGAGCCGACGAACAACCCGGCGCCGATCACACCGCCAAGCGCGATCATGGTGATATGCCGCTGCTTGAGGCTTTGCTTCAATCCGTTTTCTTGCATGTCCAGACGTCTCTTATTATTGGAAGGAACCAGCAACGTCCTTCGAGCGGCAACCGCTCGAGGACCTACCTGCACGGGGCGATGCCATTAATCGAGGTCTTGCCGTGAAGCTCCCTTCAGGCAATGGCGATCCGATCCGCCACCATGGGCAAAGTGGCGTTTCATCTCAAACGAATTCTGGGCACAACATCCTGCGGATTTTTCCTGAGGCATGGCTGTTCAGGGGCGGGGTGCTCCTCACGATGGCCTGCCGGTTGGGCAGGCGCACATGGCAGTGGCCGGCCAGCACGATGTGATAGCGCGCGGTACCGGGGGCGTCCGGTTCGTGGTTGACCGCCCAGCGCCCGCTGAACTGGCAGCGAAGGTCCATGCTGCAGCGCGCCAGGCAGGCGGCCAACCATCCGTACGCATTCTCCACCGGGCTGGGTGTGGTAGAGATCACCATCGGCCTGTTGGTGCTGGCGTATCTGTTCTCGCCCCAGCTGGGGCTGCTGGGCTCGGTCCTGACCTGCCTGACACCCGTGGTGACCTTGTCGTTCCTGGTGACCACGCCCGAGGCCTGGGTGGCGAACCTGGGCGATGCGCAGTTCGGGTTTCCCTACCTGTCGGGGGCCGGGCGCCTGGTGCTCAAGGACGTGCTGATGCTGTCGGGAGTTGTGGTGATGGTCGGCGATTCACCCCGCCAGGTTTTGTACCAAGTCGCCGCGAGAAATAGGCTCACAAATTCTTAGGATAAATCCTTCATTTCCTACGGATTGTGTCAATGTTTCCCTACAGAGCTTTGTCGTATCGTCGGTTGTTTTTTCAACAAGGACGAAGCTCATGCAAACACTGGAACGCGTGCTCGACATACAGCCGCTCGAGGCGGCTGAAATCACCCTTCAACTCAATGGCCAGGCGGTGCAGGCCGCCGAAGGCGAGACGGTACTCAGCGTACTCAACGCCGTTGGCCTGCGCCGTCTGGCGCAGAACGATCATGGCCAGCCAGGTGGCGCCTTCTGCGGCATGGGCGTGTGCCATTGCTGTCTGGTGGCGATCGACGGACGGCCCAAGCGCCGTGCCTGTCAGACGGTAGTCCGCCATGGAATGCGGGTAGAGACCGAGGTCAACCGCGTTGTCGAGGGGGCGCAGTCATGAGCTTGCGTCCAGTGATCGTCGGCGGTGGCTCGGCCGGCATGGCGGCGGCCATCGAACTGGCCGAGCAGGGTGTCGATTGCCTGCTGTTCGATGAAGCGTCGCGTCCGGGTGGCGTGGTCTATCGCGGGCCGCTGCGCGCCGGTGTCGACCTGGGTTACCTGGGGGCGCGCTACAGCAAGGCGCTACAGACATTGCACGAGGATTTCGCCGCCAACGCCGAGCACATCGACCTGCGCCTCAACCATCGTGTGGTTGGCGGTGATACCGAGCGCCTTATGGTGCTCGATGCCGACGAGCAACTGCACGAGATCGACTATTCCCATCTGCTGCTGTCGGCCGGCTGCCATGAGCGCAATGTGCCGTTCCCCGGCTGGACGCTGCCTGGCGTGATGCTGCTGGGCGGGCTGCAGTTGCAGATCAAGAGCGGTGCGGTCAAGCCACTGGGCAGCACTTTGATCGCAGGGACCGGTCCACTGCTGCCGCTGGTGGCCTGCCAACTGCATGCGGCTGGCGCCAAGGTTGCCGGAGTCTATGAGGCCTGCGCCTTCAACCGTATCGCCAAGGAAAGCCTGGCGCTGCTGAATAAACCGCAGTTGTTTCTCGACGGCCTCAGCATGCTGGCTTACATGAAGCTCAACGGCATTGCGATGCACTATGGCTGGGGCTTGGTCAGCGCCAGTGGTGAAGGTGAACTGCGCGAAGTCAGCCTTGCGCCCTATGGCCAGGATTGGAAAGCCGACATGAGCCGCGTGCGGCGCGAGCCGGTGGACACCTTGGCAGTCGGCTATGGCTTCATCCCGCGCACCCAGCTCAGCCAGCAGTTGGGGCTAACGCATGGGTTCAGCGACGACGGCTACCTGCGCGCGGTATGCAATGTCTGGCAGCAGAGCAGCCAGGCGCATATCCACCTGGCCGGCGACATGGGTGGTATCCGTGGTGGCGAGGCAGCGATGCTGACCGGGCGCATCGCTGCGGTGTCGATCCTGCAGCAACGCGGAGTGCTCGACGCCAACCAGGCCATCGAGCGGCGCGAGCGGTACCTGGGCAAGCTGGCTGCGATCACGCGCTTCAGAGCGGGTGTCGAGCGCTATACCCAACGTGGCGCAGCGCAGATCGAGCTGCCGCAGGCCGACACGGTGATCTGCCGCTGCGAGCACGTCACCCGCAGCGATATCGACCTGGCGCTCGAGCAAGGCGTGCAGGACATGGTCAGCCTGAAGATGCGCACCCGGGTGAGCATGGGCGACTGCCAGGGGCGCATGTGTGTGGGCTACTGCAGCGATCGCCTGCGCGCCAGTACCGGGCGGGCGGATGTCGGCTGGCTGCGACCGCGTTTCCCGATCGATCCCATCCCATTTTCCGCATTCCAGCACCTGGCCACGGAGGCCTGAGCATGAACAAGACCTATGACATCGTCATCGCCGGTGGCGGGGTGATCGGCGCTTCGTGTGCCTATCAGTTGTCCAAGCGCAAGGGGCTGAAAATCGCCCTGATCGACAGCAAGCGTCCAGGTAATGCGACACGTGCATCGGCGGGCGGCCTGTGGGCCATCGGCGAGTCCGTGGGCCTTGGGTGCGGAGTGATCTTCTTTCGCATGATGTCCTCGCGCAGCAAACGCGAGGCCCATGGCGCAGCAGTGGCAGTGGATTCGAGCACGCCGCATATCCTGCCGCAGTGCTTTTTCGACCTGGCACTGCAATCCAACGCACTTTATCCACAGCTGCACCAGGAGCTGATCGAGCGCCATGGCATGGACTTCAAGTTCGAGCGCACCGGATTGAAGTACATCATCCAGGACGATGAGGACCAACTGTACGCCGAGCACATCGTCGCGCAGATCCCGCATCTGGCGGACCAGGTGCGCTGGCTGGATCGCCAGGCACTGCGCGAGAGGGAGCCGGCGGTGACCCTGCAGGCCAAGGGGGCGCTGGAGTTCCTCTGCGATCACCAGGTCAGCCCGTTCCGTCTGGGCGATGCCTATCTGGAAGCCGCGCGGCAGAACGGCGTCGATCTGTACCTGAACACAAACATCACCGATGTGCTGCATGGGAACTCGCAGATCAAGGGTGTGCGTACTGCCGAGGCGGGGGGGTTCCATTGCCACACCTTGCTCAATGCTGCGGGGGCCTGGGCGGGCGAGCTCAGTGAGTGGGCCACCGGCACTTCGATCCCGGTCAAGCCGGTGAAAGGCCAGATCGTTCTCACCGAACGTCTGCCCAAGCTGCTCGATGGCTGCCTGACCACCAGTGATTGCTACATGGCTCAAAAGGATAATGGCGAGGTCCTGATTGGCAGCACTACGGAAGACAAGGGCTTCGATGTCAGCACTACCTTCCCCGAAATTGCCGGGTTGGTGCAGGGGGCAGTGCGTTGTGTGCCGGAACTGGCGCAGGTGAGCCTGAAGCGCACCTGGGCAGGATTGCGGCCCGGGTCGCCTGATGAACTGCCGATTCTCGGTCCTGTGGATGACGTGCCCGGCTACTTCAACGCCTGTGGACACTTCCGCACCGGGATTCTCACCTCGGCCATTACCGGCGTGCTGCTGGACAAGGTTATCCACAGCGAGCCACTGCCGCTGGACCTTACGCCTTTCCTGGCGAGGCGTTTCGGGCGGGCTGTGGATAAGAACTGGGCGGTGGGGTAGGGGCTCGGGCGGGCGCTCCTGCAGGTTTCGTAGTCGCTGCAGGAGCGGCCTTGTGCTCAGATCTGCATCGCCATCCCTTCCACGTTCATCGCTGCCTGGCGCAAGGCTTCGGAGCGGGTCGGATGCGGGTGGCAAGTCAGGGCGATATCCTCGGCCGAAGCGCTGAACTCCATGGCCACGCAGAACTCGCCAATCATCTCGCTGACGCTCGGCCCGACCAGATGCACACCCAGCACCTCGTCGGTCTCGGCATCGGCCAGCACCTTGGCGAAGCCTTCGGTCTCATGGTTGATCTTGGCGCGGCTGTTGGCGGTGAAGGGGAACTTGCCGACCTTGTAGGCACGGCCCTCGGCCTTGAGCTGTTCTTCGGTCTTGCCGACGCTCGCCAGTTCCGGTCGTGTGTAGATAACGCCGGGGATCAGGTTGTAGTTGACCTCATGCGCCTTGCCGGCAATGCGCTCGATGCACGACACCGCTTCGTCTTCGGCCTTGTGCGCGAGCATCGGCCCAGAGGTGACGTCGCCGATCACCCAGATGCCGGGGACCTGGGAGCGGTGGTGGTCATTGGCGAGCATGCCGCGTTTGTCGGTCTGCAGGCCGACGCTTTCCAGGTTCAGGCCTTGGGTGTACGGGCGGCGGCCGATGGCCACCAGTACATAGTCGGCCTCCAGGGTTTGCGCATCGCCGCCAGCGGCAGGTTCAAGCGTCAGGCTGACGCTGCTCGCCGAAGGCGTGGCCTGGGTCACCTTGCTGCCGAGCTTGAAGCTCATGCCCTGTTTGGCCAGGGCTTTTTGCAGGGTCCTGGCGGTTTCCTCGTCGGTGCCGGGGCAGATGCGGTCGAGGTATTCGATCACGGTCACTTCGGCCCCCAGGCGACGCCAGACCGAACCCAGTTCAAGGCCGATCACGCCCGCGCCGATGACCACCAGGTGCTTGGGAACCTGGGGCAGCGACAAGGCGCCGGTGGAGTCGATGATGCGTTGGTTGTCGATATTCACCCCCGGCAGCGGGGTTGGCTCGGAGCCGGTGGCGATCACGACATCTTTGGCCTGAAGCGTGGTTTCGCTGCCATCCTCGGCCTTGACGATGACCTTGCCGACGCCGTCGAGGCGGCCCCAGCCCTTGAGCCAGTCGACCTTGTTCTTGCGGAACAGGTACTCGATACCCTTGGTCAGGCCGCTCACGCTTTCATCTTTCTGTTTCATCATCTGCGCCAGGTTCAGGGTCGGCTTGACCTCGATGCCCAGGTGCGCGAACTCGCTGCCGCTGGCGGCTTCGTACAATTCGGAGGCATGCAGCAGCGCCTTGGAGGGCATGCAGCCGACGTTCAGGCAGGTGCCGCCGAGGGTCGAACGTCCTTCGACGCAGGCCACGCTCAGGCCCAGCTGACCGGCACGGATGGCCGCGTTGTAGCCGCCAGGGCCGCCACCGATGATCACCACATCATAGGATTTCATGGGATTCACTCCAGGGAAGAAGATGCGCGAGAGGGCCACAAGGTTAGTCGCTGAATGGAAGATTGTATACAATCTGTTGGTCGCGGTATGGCCGTTAGCATTGGACTATGGTCGCTATAAAAGGAAACTTCCGACGAATGAACTACCCTGATCCGGTGACGCTCGAATCCTTGTACGGCGTCCGTAATTGAAAGGGGGGTCTTTCATGCTTGCGCAACTTCCACCTGCGTTGCAGAGCCTGCACTTGCCTTTACGTCTAAAGCTGTGGGACGGCAACCAGTTCGATCTAGGGCCTAGCCCGCAGGTCACCATCCTGGTCAAGGAGCCTCAACTGATCAGTCAGCTGACGCACCCGAGCATGGATGAACTGGGCACAGCCTTTGTCGAGGGCAAGCTTGAACTCGAAGGGAACATTGGCGAAGTCATCCGCGTTTGCGACGAGCTCAGCGAGGCTTTGCTCAAAGACGATGAAGATGTAGTCCCGGTGCGCACCTCGCACGACAAGAAAACCGACGCCGAAGCCATTTCCTACCATTACGACCTGTCCAACGAGTTCTACCAACTGTGGCTCGATCCGGACATGGCTTATTCCTGCGCCTACTTCAAGGAGCCGGACAACACCCTCGCCCAGGCCCAGCAAGACAAGTTCGACCATCTGTGTCGCAAGCTGCGGCTGCAGGCCGGCGATTACTTGCTGGATGTCGGCTGCGGTTGGGGCGGCCTGGCGCGTTTTGCCGCACGCGAATATGGCGCCAAGGTGTTCGGCATCACCCTGAGCAAGGAGCAACTGACGCTGGGGCGCCAGCGGGTCAAGGATGAAGGACTGGCCGACAAGGTCGACCTGCAGATCCTCGACTACCGCGACCTGCCCCAGGATGGCCGTTTCGACAAGGCGGTCAGCGTCGGCATGTTCGAACACGTCGGCCATGCCAACCTCGAACTGTACTGCCAGCGACTGTTCGGCGCCGTACGTGAAGGCGGCTTGGTGATGAACCATGGCATCACCGCCAAGCATGTGGATGGTCGGCCTGTTGGGCGAGGTGCTGGAGATTTCATCGATCGTTATGTATTCCCGCACGGCGAGCTGCCGCACATCTCGATGATTACCGCGCGTATCTGTGAGGCAGGGCTGGAAGTGGTGGACGTGGAAAGCCTGCGCCTGCACTACGCCAAGACCCTCAATCACTGGAGTGAAAACCTCGAGAACCAGTTGCATCGCGCTGCGGCGCTGGTGCCGGAGAAGACGCTGCGGATCTGGCGGCTGTACCTGGCCGGATGCGCCTATGCCTTCACCAAGGGCTGGATCAACCTGCACCAGATTCTTGCAGTGAAGCCGTATGCGGATGGCCACCACGACCTGCCGTGGACGCGAGAAGATCTCTATCGTTGATCAAGACGGGGCCGCCTTTGCGGCCCCGCTTCTTTTCTGGCTACAGAATCGGTGAAATCAGGCGCGCGATGCGCATTCCCAGCTGCTGCAGCCGATGAGTGTCGCGGCTGTCTTCGGCGGTTATCTCCCGCGACTGCTCGAAGTCGCACAGCAGCATGGCCTCGACCTGATCGGCAAAGGCGCGGTCGATGGTCAGCAAGGTGATCTCGAAATTCAGACGGAACGAGCGGTTGTCGAGGTTGGCACTGCCGATGGCGCTGACATCGTCGTCCACCAGCACCACCTTCTGGTGCAGGAACCCTGGCTGATAACGGAACATCCGCACACCTGCCCGCACTGCCTCGAAGGCGAACAGACTGGACGCGGCATAGACGATGCGGTGGTCTGGCCTCGACGGGATCAGGATTCGCACATCGACGCCACGCAGCACCGCCAGGCGCAGGGCTGCGAACACTGCCTCGTCGGGGATGAAATAGGGGCTGGTGATCCAGATGCGCCGGGTCGCCGAGTGGATGGCTTCGACGAAGAACAGTTGGCAGGTTTCCTGGGGGTCGGCCGGGCCAGTGGCGAGGGCCTGGCACAACACGCCGTTCTCCGGATAGGCATCCGGCAGGATCAGCGGCGGCAAGGCACGGGTGGCCCAGTACCAGTCTTCGGCGAACGACTCCTGTAGACAGGCCAGCACCGGGCCGCTGACCTGGACATGGGTGTCACGCCAGGGCGACAGCCGCGGATGCCCACCCATGTACTCATCGCCGACATTGTGCCCGCCAACGAAGCCGAGCAGGCCATCGACCACGACGATCTTGCGGTGGTTACGGAAGTTGACCTGGAAGCGGTTGAACCAGCCACGGCGCGAGGAAAAGGCCTGGATCTGTACGCCACCCTCGCGCAGCACCTGGCTGTAACGCGCCGGCAAGGCATGGCTGCCGACCTGATCGAACAATACGTAAACCCTTACCCCTTCAGCGGCCTTGCGCAGGAGCAGTTGTTGCAGCTCCTGGCCGATGGCATCGTCGTGGATGATGAAGAACTGCACCAGCACCGTGTCCCGCGCCTCGCTGATGGCAGCGAAGATCGCGTCGAAGGTCGCAGTGCCATCGATCAGCAATTTCACCTGGTTGTTGGCCAGGCAGGGCATGCGGCCAAGCTTGGGCATGGCACGCAGTGCCGCGTAGCTTTCCGACTCCCGCGCGGTCAGGGCTTCCTCCACCCAGGGGCGCCAGTTGAGGTCGGCCATCGCCACGTGCATCTCCTGGTTGGCCTGGCGCCGCGCCTGGATATAGGCGTAAAAGGAGCGGGCGCCAAAGACCAGATAGGGCACCAGGGTCAGGTACGGAATGAAGAACAGTGACATTGCCCAGGCGATTGCGCCCTGAGCGGTACGCACGGTGAACACCGCATGCAGCGCAGCGACGATGCCCAGGAAGTGAATCAGTCCGAGCAGGTAACCGAAGAAGTAGGGGCTGTGGTAATCCATACGCATCCTGCATTCCAAGAGCACTGCCGCCTAACAGAGCATGTTCCCGGGGCCGCTTGCAACCCGCGGGCGAAAAAGACGTCTAAGGCTCTGTCCGGCCTGGAGCCGGTATTTCGAGGAGCACTGATCCATGAAGATTCGTCTGCCACTGATTGCCCTGGCATTGGGCCTGGGCAGCCCGCTGCTGGCGCAAGCGCAGATGCTGCAACCCGGTCTGTGGGAGTTGACCACCAGCAACATGCAGGTCGACGGCAAGCCACTGCCCGACATGGCGTTCATGCTCGGCCAACTGAAGAACCTGCCGCCGGAGCAGCGCGCCATGATGGAGGGCGCCCTGGCCAAGCAAGGCATCACCGTGGGTGGCAATGGCGTGCGCTCGTGCCTGACACCAGAGCAGGTCGCTACCAACGATATTCCGCTGCAGGATCCGCAGTCAGGTTGCACGCAGAAGATCACCGACCGCCAAGGCAATGTCTGGAAGTTCCAGTTCAGTTGCCCCAAGGCCCAAGGCACCGGTCAGGCAACCTTCCTCAGTGATCGCGAATTCACCACCCAGGTCAGCGGCACCTTCAATGCCTCGGGTGTTCAGCAGCAGGGCAGCATGAACACCCGGGCGGTGTGGCTGGGTAATGACTGCGGAAACGTACGTCCGCGCAGCTAGCTAGCGCGTCACCATTGCCATTGGCTGGCAGCCACTGCGTCGTGGGCATGCAGGCTTTCTGCATGTTCCACGCGCAGGTCGAAGCCGTTGGCCCATTCCAGTTCGCGCAACGCTCGGTGCAGGCGACGTGCAGCATCTTCGCAGAACATCAGGTTCTGACCATTGGCCAAGGCGAACGCCTGTTCGTCGGCTCTTTTCACGGCCGTCTGCACTGCTGTGCCCAATGCGCTTTCCACGGTATCGATCAGCGCGTCGAGCGGTAGCGTCTGCAGGTTGTGCTGCAGGCGCACCTTGACGATGGCCTGACTGCGCTGACTGTGGGGCGTCGCGACGATACCTGCGCTGCTGCCAAGCCATTGCAGGATGGCCTGTGGGTCGAGTGTCTGGTTGGCGAAGTCCTTGAGGAATTGCTGTTGAATCAGCTGGCGAGCCAGCGCAGCGGAGCAGGGGCAGGTCGACGAATAGGGGACTTCCACGTGTTGTTCCACGTGGAACATCTCATTCTCGATGCGTGCGTCAAGGATGATCGGGTAGCGTTTCCAGCCTTCCAGTGGGCTCACAAGCGCAGGACGTTTCAGCAGATAGTCGAACTTCAATCGCAGGTAGGCGCTGGACGAAAGCCCTTCGTGGCTGTCGAGAAAGCGAGCCAGGAGCTGGCGCAGTGCCAAGGGGGTCAGCTCGGTGTGCTCCAGTGCTTCCAGGGCGAGGTACAGGCGCGACATATGGATACCGCGCGATTCGCCATCATCCAGGCTCACGCCGGCGTCAGCCCAGGCGCTGAGGCGATGCCCATTCAATTGCACAGGCAGGGCGATACCGCGCATCCCGACCCAGTCCAGGGGTTGGAGCTTGTGGCTGGTTTGCGCGGCGATGTCGGGAAGCGTCAGGCTGGTCATCGATAGAGTCCATGAAAAAGGGGCTTCAGCGGCAACCTCCGATCAAGCTGCAGTGCAGGTTGAAACGTTGGCCGCTTGAGCTGGATACGCGGTTCAGGGTGGTCCAACCAACGCGGCGGCTGTAGCCCACCCAGGCTTCGCCGTCGCTGGCCAGGCCGGTGAAAAAGGTCATCTGTCCATAGCGGCTGTTGGTCTGCGCCCAGAGTCGTCGACTGTTGCTGTCATACCCGCGCAGATGAAAATCACGGCCTTCGGTTCGCACACTGTAGTAACTGCCCTTGCCGTCTTCGCAGGCCAACAGCGTGGCGCTGCGGGTGCACAGCGCCAGGCCGGGCTGTGGGATCGCAGCGTAGAGCGGGATGGGCACGGCAAGTGCCAGCAGCAATAGGGCGAGGTTCGAGTGCTTCATGTCCATCCTCTCGGGCAGCCGTTCGACAGACGCGGCTTGGCGAAATTGTATTGTTATATTATAACGCTGTGCAATGCATCGTTTCGAATGCGCTTTGCCCGATGAGGTTCACCATGACCAACCGCCTTCCCGTCACCGTGCTGTCCGGCTTCCTCGGGGCCGGCAAGAGCACGCTGCTCAACCATGTCCTGCGCAACCGTGAAAACCTGCGGGTTGCGGTGATCGTCAACGACATGAGTGAAATCAACATCGATGCCAGCGAGGTACAGCGTAATGTGAGCCTCAATCGCGCCGAAGAAAAGCTCGTCGAGATGAGCAATGGCTGCATCTGCTGCACCCTGCGCGAAGACCTGCTCGAGGAAGTGGCACGGCTCGCCGACGAAGGCCGCTTCGATTACCTGTTGATCGAATCCACCGGCATTTCCGAACCGTTGCCGGTGGCCGAGACCTTCACCTTCCGTGACGAACAGGGCCGTAGCCTCTCCGATATGGCGCGCCTGGATACCATGGTCACTGTGGTGGACGGCCTCAACTTCCTGCGGGATTACCAGGCGGCAGATAGCCTGGCCAGTCGTGGCGAAACACTGGGGGAGCAGGACGAGCGCTCGATCAGCGACTTGCTGATCGAGCAGATCGAGTTCGCTGACGTGTTGCTGCTGAGCAAGATCGACCTGATCAGCCAGCACGAACGCGAGGAACTGAGCGCAATCCTGCGCAGCCTCAACGCTCGCGCCCAGATTGTGCCGATGGTGATGGGCCAGGTGCCGCTGGAGCGTATTCTGAATACCGGGCTGTTCGACTTCGAGCAAGCGTCCCAGGCGCCGGGCTGGTTGCAGGAACTGCGCGGCGAGCATGTGCCGGAAACCGAAGAGTACGGAATCGCCTCGACCACCTGGCAGGCGCGCAGGCCGTTTCATCCACAGCGCTTTTTCGACTTTATCCACAACAGCTGGAGCAATGGCCGGCTGCTGCGTTCGAAAGGCTTTTTCTGGTTGGCCAGCAAGTACCAGGAAGCTGGCAGCTGGTCGCAGGCAGGCGGCATGATGCGCCATGGTTTGGCGGGTCGCTGGTGGCGTTTCGTGCCGCGTGAGCAGTGGCCGCAAGATGAAGAGAACCTCGAAGCGATCCTCAAGCAGTGGACGGTCGAGGCTGGCGACTGCCGCCAGGAGCTGGTGTTCATCGGTCAGAACATCGACTTCGCACGGTTATCCACAGAGCTTGAAGCGTGCTTGCTGACGGATGAGGAGATGGAACTAGGGCCGATGGCCTGGTTGCGCCTGGAGGACCCGTTCGGCCCCTGGTATGAAGAGGCGGCAGCATGAGGGTGGCATCGCGGCTTGTGGATATCCGCCAGGCGTTCGGTGAGTCGCCGCAGGTGATGACCGAAATCCTTCAGGATGGCGTCAACCTGGCCGTGTGGCAGCGACGCTTGCCGGCACAGGTCGAGGACTTCGCGGCCCTGGTGGTCAACCTTGGCCAGCCGATGTCGGATGAGCGTGTGATGGAGGTGGATGAGCGGGAGGCACCGGTGTTGCATCGCTTGCTGCCCGAGGCGGCGGACCTGCACGGTTACGAAGGCTTCGTGGCTGACGTGTCGTGGCTGGTGGCGGCCTATACCTGCCTGCTGGGCGCACGCCGCGTGGGCCTGCGGCTGAAGGTGCTCGACGGGGCGATGTGTCCGCGCTTTCATGTGGATCATGTCCCGCTGCGCCTGCTGACCACCTATGTGGGCGCGGGCAGTGAGTGGCTGGAAGAACGCGACATTGACCGCAATCGCTTGCAACTGGCGGAAGCACCTGTGGATAACATTCGGCGCTTGCAGGTGGGCGATGTGGCCTTGCTCAAGGGGGAGAAGTGGCTGGGTAATGAGGGCGCGGGCCTGGTGCACCGCTCGCCGCCGACGCCGCGCGGTGAGAAACGTTTGTTGTTGAGCCTTGATTGGTTGGGTTGAGGGTTTTGCCCGCGAAGAGACCAGCAAAGGCAAGATACCTGCATCCAAGATAGACTGGCTTCACGTCCACCTAGACCTCGAACCATGTTGCAGCACATTCCCACCTACGTCATCGCCGGCCCACTGGGCGCAGGCAAGACCAGCCTGATTCGCCACCTGCTCGGCCAGCGCCCGGAAAAACAGCGCTGGGCGGTGCTGGTCAATGAGTTCGGCCAGATCGGCCTCGACGCTGCCCTGCTCAGCACAGACGAGGACGGCGTCGCCATCGGTGAAGTCGCGGGCGGTTGCCTGTGTTGTATCAACGGGGCGCCGTTTCAGGTCGGTCTGGGGCGTCTTCTGCGCAAGGCCAGGCCCGACCGGCTGTTCATCGAGCCCTCCGGCCTCGGTCATCCCGTGCAATTGCTGGAGCAGTTGAAGCAAGCACCCTGGATCGGTGTGCTGGATGTACAGCCACTGCTGATGGTGCTGGATGCTGTGGCGCTGGCGCGGGGAGAACCGCTGCCCGACGCGCAACAGCAGGCAGTGGCGCAGGCGGGGTTGTTGATTTTCAACAAGTCAGGGGCTGTGGATGACGCTCAGCGGCTGTTGATAACTGCCCAATTTGGCGGAAGCAGGGCGGTCTGGACGGATCATGCTGTTCTCGCCTTGGACAAGCTGCCCATTCTGCCCACAGAGGTTTTCCCCCCGGCGAGTCTTTCCAGCCTGCCTGTGGACAAGACTCCAGTCAGCTTGGCTACCCTGTGGACAGATCCGCGCGAGCCCATCTGCCAGGCGCAGCAAGGTGAGGGCGGGTGGAGTGTTGGCTGGCGCTGGCACCCGAGCCAGCGCTTCGATGAGGCTGCATTGCGTGGCGTGCTCGCGCAATGGGCGTGGCGGCGGGCCAAAGGGGTTATCCACAGCGCTCGGGGTTGGCAATCTTTCAACGGCCTGGAGGGCGGTGTGCCTGAATGGCGTTCGAGCGAATGGCGCAGGGACTCGCGCATCGAGCTGATCTTCGATCAGCCTCAGCCGTTGCAGCCCCTTCAGGCCGCCATCGAGCACTGTCGCGTAAACGGCTGATCAGTTGCGCCAGCGGTTGTGCTCCTGGCGCCATTGCTGCATTTCGATGACGTTGTCGGTGCGCGGCGGGGTCTTTATCTCGAACGGGTAGGGCGCCAGTTCGATCTGTACGGTATGGGCACCGAACTGGGTCACGGTGCCAGGGTGACGCTGTTCACCGGTGACGGTGAACTCGAAGGCATAGACCCGTGCCAGGCGCTTGCGGCCATTGGCATCGCGCACGAAGGCGATACGCTTGAGGGCCACGGCGTCGTCGAGCAGCTCCAGGTCGAGTTTCGCGCAATGCTGCTTGACCCGTTCCAGCGCCTTCTCACGCAAGCCATGGTTGTGCCACAGCCAGGCGCCAGCCGTCGCCAACAGCATCAGGACGAACAGGTTCTCCAGGGTCAACATTTGCATATGCTCCAGACAGGTGGCTTCAGCTTAACTGCGTCCCTGGCCTGTCGTACAGGTGGCTTTCGGGTTCATACTGCTCGACTTTCAGTTATCCACACAGCTTCGGAAATCTCCTGCATGAAACGTACACCGCACTTGCTCGCGATCCAGTCCCATGTGGTCTTTGGCCATGCCGGAAACAGCGCCGCGGTGTTTCCAATGCAGCGCATCGGCGTCAATGTCTGGCCGCTCAACACCGTGCAGTTCTCCAATCACACTCAGTATGGCCAGTGGGCTGGCGAAGTGCTTGCTCCGGCGCAAATTCCTGCGTTGGTGGAAGGCATTTCCAATATCGGCGAGCTGGGCCACTGCGATGCAGTGCTGTCGGGCTACCTGGGCAGTGCCGAACAGGGGCGGTCGATCCTGGCCGGCGTCGAGCGGATCAAGGCGGTCAACCCGCGAGCGTTGTACCTGTGCGACCCGGTGATGGGCCATGCCGAGAAGGGCTGCATCGTGCCCCAGGAGGTCAGCGACTTCCTGCTCAAGGAGGCGGCGTCGGTGGCCGACATCCTCTGCCCCAACCAGCTTGAGCTCGACAGTTTCTGTGGTCGGCATGCGCAGTCGCTGGAGGATTGCGTGGTCATGGCGCGCAGCCTGCTGGAGCACGGGCCGCAGGCGGTGCTGGTCAAGCACCTGGCGTACCCGGGGCGCGGCGAGGATGCTTTCGAGATGCTGTTGGTGACCCGCGAACAGAACTGGCACCTGCGCCGTCCGCTGCTGGCGTTTCCGCGCCAGCCAGTGGGGGTCGGTGACCTGACCTCGGGGCTGTTCCTGGCGCGGGTACTGCTGGGGGATTCGTGGCTGCGGGCCTTCGAGTTCACCGCGGCGGCGGTGCACGAAGTGCTGCTGGAAACCCAGGCCTGCGCCAGCTACGAGTTGCAGCTGGTGCGGGCGCAGGACCGTATCGCCCATCCGCGGGTGCGCTTCGAGGCACAGAGCCTAGATCACTCGGTCTTCAGGTCCTGATAGCGCTTCTCCAGCTCCTGGCGGATCTGGCGGCGCTGCTGGCCTTGCAGGAAACGGCGCTTCTCTTCGCTGTTCTGTGGCTGACGTGGCGGCACCGCAACCGGACGGCGATTGTCGTCGACCGCGACCATGGTGAAGAAGCAGCTGTTGGAGTGGCGAACGGAGCGCTCGCGAATGTTCTCGGTCACCACCTTGATGCCCACTTCCATGGAGGTGTTGCCGGTGTAGTTGACCGAGGCGAGGAAGGTCACCAGTTCGCCGACATGCACCGGCTCGCGGAAGATCACCTGATCCACCGACAGGGTCACGACGTAGGTGCCGGCATAGCGGCTGGCGCAGGCATAAGCCACTTCGTCGAGGTACTTGAGCAGGGTGCCGCCATGTACGTTGCCCGAGAAGTTGGCCATGTCCGGTGTCATCAGGACAGTCATGCTCAGCTGGGCGTTTCCAGGTTCCATAGTGTGCTCACGGTGAGGTTGCGCTGAAACGGGGCGGGTATCTGCAGACACTTCTGTTCCCCTCTGTTGAGGTTTCCCATCCTGGAAACGGACGTCGCTCGACGGTCCGTCGTCACGCCGATCATGCCATTACCCCGCGCACTTTTGCCGATCTGTTTCTACATATTGCACCGGCGTTTGACGAGCGGACGCGATGTTACCCTGAGTACGCCCATGCAACATGGGTGTTCGACCCTTCAACACAATCTGTACTAGCTGCTCGATCGGGGATGCCTGGCAGAGGAGCGGTCTGCCCCCCGTGCGTAGAGAAAAGGAGTGCCACGCCATGCATGCCATCAGTTTCATCCAGGATCTGGCCGTGATCATGCTGGTCGCAGGGGTGGTAACCATTCTTTTCCACAGGCTGCGCCAACCGGTGGTGCTGGGCTACATCGTCGCCGGTTTCATCATCGGCCCTCACACGCCGCCGTTCGGCCTTATCCACGACGAAGACACCATCAAGACCCTGGCCGAGCTCGGGGTGATCTTCCTGATGTTCTGCCTGGGCCTGGAGTTCAGCCTGCGCAAGCTGTTCAAGGTGGGGGCGACTGCCTTCATCGCCGCCTTCCTCGAAATCGTGCTGATGATCTGGATCGGCTTCGAGATCGGCCGCTGGTTCGGCTGGAACACCATGGACTCGCTGTTCCTCGGCGCCATCCTGGCGATTTCCTCGACGACGATCATCGTCAAGGCGCTCAACGACCTGAAGATGAAGAACGAGCGGTTCGCGCAACTGATCTTCGGCGTGCTGATCGTCGAGGACATCCTTGGCATCGGCATCATTGCGCTGCTTTCAGGCATCGCGGTCAGCGGTTCGGTCAGTTCCGGCGAGGTGTTCTCTACCGTCGGCAAGTTGTCGCTGTTCATGATCGTGGCGTTGGTCATCGGCATTCTGCTTGTGCCGCGGCTGCTGGCCTACGTGGCGAAGTTCGAGAGCAACGAGATGTTGCTGATTACGGTGCTGGGGCTGTGCTTCGGCTTCTGCCTGCTGGTGGTGAAGCTCGAGTACAGCATGGTGCTGGGCGCCTTCCTGATCGGTGCGATCATGGCCGAATCGCGCCAGTTGCTGAAGATTGAGCGCCTGATCGAACCGGTACGCGACCTGTTCAGTGCCATCTTCTTCGTCGCCATTGGCCTGATGATCGATCCGCAGGTGTTGATCGACTACGCCTGGCCGATCGTGGTGATCACCCTGGCTGTAGTGTTGGGCAAGATGCTCTCCTGCGGCATGGGCGCCTTCATTGCCGGTAACGATGGGCGCACCTCACTGCGTGTGGGGATGGGGCTTTCACAGATTGGCGAATTCTCCTTCATCATCGCTGCGTTGGGCATGACCTTGCAGGTCACCAGCGACTTCCTCTATCCGGTCGCAGTGGCGGTCTCGGCCATCACCACCTTGCTCACGCCTTACCTGATCCGCGCCGCGGACCCCCTGTCGATTCGCCTGGGCAAGGTGGTGCCGCAACGCCTGTCGCGGGTGCTGTCGTTGTATGGCGAGTGGTTGCGCAACATTCAGCCTCAAGGCGAGGGTGCGATGCTGGCGGCGATGATCCGGCGCATCCTGCTGCAAGTGGGGGTGAACCTGGCACTGGTGATCGCGATCTTCTTCAGCGGTGGTTACTTCGCGGTACGCATCGGCACGTGGCTGAGCGAATGGATCGGTGATGTGGGGCAGCAGAAGGCAGTGATCTGGGGCGCGGCATTGCTGTTGTCTCTGCCGTTCCTGATCGCCGCTTATCGCAAGCTCAAGGCGCTGTCGATGCTGTTGGCAGAGATGGGCGTCAAGCCGGAGATGGCCGGGCGTCACACCCAGCGCGTGCGCCGCGTGATTGCCGAAGTGATTCCGCTGTTGTCGCTGCTGGTGATCTTCCTGCTGCTGTCGGCACTGTCGGCGAGCATCCTGCCGACCAACGAGCTGTTGCTGGTCATCGCCGTGGTCGCGGCCGTGGTGGTTGCGCTGTTGTGGCGTTGGTTCGTGCGCGTGCATACGCGCATGCAGATCGCCCTGCTGGAAACGTTGGAGAACAGCCGCGATCACTCGCATTGAGGAGTAATCGCTCCCTGCGCAAGACTTCATGGTAGTCCGAGGGGATCAGGCGGTAACGATGTCGCCAGGCGCAGAAAGCCTGGCGATTCTACGAGTACTTAATGGCTATATGCCATTTTTTCGTGATCGGGTTCAGCTTTCCAGCCAGACGTCCCGCGCCCAGTGCCACACCGACTCCCAGCTTTCCTCGGCAACGATTTCTTCGTCGCCATCCCACAGCACCACCGTCCCGTCTTCCTCGACGCAGTAGTAATTGTCGCCGTCCTGGCAAAGGGGGATCAGGTCGCGTGGTACGCCGGCATCCCAGGCATTGGCGGCAACATCAGGCAGGTAGGTGTGCGACTGCGGGTCGGTGACAGTGACCGGTTCGAGGGATCCATAGACCACGTCGCTGACGGTCAGCAGGAATTCTTTGAAAACGAACGGAATGTTGATGAACAGCTGTTCTTCGATTTCGACCAGTTGGTCTTCGTCGGGAAGCTCCAGGGGCACCGGTACTGGCTCATTGGCTTCACGGAGTTGTTCGATCACTTCTTCCACAGTTCACTTCCTCTTACCTTGATGACAACGCTGCGCGTTATACCCTAGTAGCCCAGTATGGCAAAAGCAAAAACCCCCCCCC
>NZ_JABWRO010000240.1:0-830 GCF_014268985.1 Pseudomonas sp. RW10S2
AGCTTGCCGTTGGGGCTCAGTGGCAACTGCTCGAGCAGCAACAGGTGCACCGGCACCATGTAGTCCGGCAGCACCGCACCCAGGCGCTCGCGCAGGGTGGCGCGCAAGGCCTCGGCCGCCGCGTCGTCCGCCACCGGCGTGCTTGGCACCAGGTAGCCCGCCAGCTGCAGGCCGCCGGCACCCGGCACCGCCAGCACCACGGCCTCGCGCACTTCGTCCTGCTCCATCAGCCGTGCTTCGATCTCGCCCAGCTCGATGCGCAGGCCGCGGATCTTCACCTGATGGTCGATACGCCCCATGTACTCGATCACCCCGTCGGCGCGGTAGCGCGCCAGGTCACCGGTGCGGTACAGCCGCTCGCCGTCACCGAAGGGGCTGGCGACGAAGCGTTCGGCGGTCAGCCCAGGACGGCGGTGATAACCGCGCGCCAGGCCGGTGCCGCCCAGGTACAGCTCGCCCACCACGCCCACCGCCACCGGGCCGAGGCCAGCGTCCAGCACGTAGGTTTGCAAGTTGGCGATCGGCTCGCCGATCGGCACGCTGTCGCGACCTTCTTCGCGGCAGGTCCAGTGGGTCACGTCGATGGCCGCTTCGGTCGGGCCATACAGGTTGTACAGCCCGGCATTCGGCAATTTGTCGAACACCTGGCGCTGGGCATCCACCGGCAGCGCCTCGCCGCTGCAGACGATACGGGTCAGGCTGTCGCAGCCCGCCACCGCAGGATCAGCCACGAAGGCCTGCAGCATCGACGGCACGAAGTGCAGCGTGGTGATGCGCTCGCGGCGAATCAGTTCGATCAGTTGCGCCGGGTCGCGGTGCAGCCCTGGCGC
>NZ_JABWRO010000241.1:0-766 GCF_014268985.1 Pseudomonas sp. RW10S2
CAAGGTCACCATCGCTGCGGGCCAGACCCAGGTCGAGTACAAAGCCCCGGCCCAGGGAGATGACGTCTTCAAGGATTCCGGGTCGCTCACCATTGGGATCAGCGACGCCAGTGTTCCAGGTAAGACTTTCGAAAATCTCGAGCTCGGCGGCTCGGCTACCGTTCAGATTGCTGATACCGAAAGTGAAGTGATCGCGACTCTGACCGCTGACAAGACCACTGTGTCCGAAGGCGGCGAGATCACTTACACCGTTACTCTGACCAACGCCCAAGGCTTGGACGTCAAAGGTCATGGCGGTTTGGTATTCACCCTCTCGGACGGCACAAAAGTCACCGTTCCAGCAGGCAGTTCTACCGGCACCATCACCATTCATGCACCTGACGACGTGTACGTTGGCGGCCAGCCAAGCATCGTGAATAAGCTGGAATCGGTCACTGGTGCCGACAACTTCGAAAAACTGACCTTGGGTCAGGGCGAAGTGAAAACTGACGTCACCGATGAGCCAGGCACTGGTACTCCAGGCACCGGCAACGAAGGCGACAAAGTCTCTGTCACCATCGTCAGCAACGGCAACGTAACCGAAGACCAGCAGCCGTCGTTCACCGTCAAAGTGAACCAGCCGCTGGATCGCCCGCTGACTGTCACCCTGAGCAATGGCGACAAGGTCACCATCGCGGCAGGTCAGACTCAGGTTGAGTACAAGGCGCCAGCTCAAGGCGATGACGTCTTCAAAGATTCGGGCTCGCTCACCGTTGGGATCAGCGAC
>NZ_JABWRO010000242.1:0-703 GCF_014268985.1 Pseudomonas sp. RW10S2
TAAGAGCATCCATCACATGGGTAGTGACCGGGCGAGCTGCCGAATGCTAATCGCCCTTGGGGAGAACCACCGCGGGAGCGGCGTGACCTTGAAGGTTCGGGTCACCTGGGGTGCTGTCATCGACAGCGCTTGCAACTCACTGTCTACGCCTGTGGACAATATTCGTCAAGCAAAGCGATTTCAGGGATTTAGCGCCTGTGGATAAAACTATCCCCCGGTGGACATCTGTGGTTTTCCACAGACGTACGCTGTGCCAGCGGTTTTTTTTCTTAGGTATGGTCCATTCAAACGGGGCGGCTTTGCAGCCCCGTTTGAATGGACCCGCGCGGAGGAGCTTCATGCGGTGCTGTGGGTAACTTCACAGCGAGTTGAGGTGGTGGTGCGGCGGGTTACTCGGTCCTCTTGGCACTGCGAAGGCGCGTGACGTTCTCGCCCGTCTGCTTGGCAAACTCATGCGGCGTCATATGGTCCTCGCGGTTCGCCTCTAGAAACCGACTCCACCAGGTCATGATCATCCGGCGCTCTTCGAGGAACTCGGCCTTGTGGGTATAGGCTGCGCGCACGTTGTTGCGCTCCTTGTGGCTCATCTGCCGCTCGATAGCCGTCTCCGACCACAACCCGGACTCGACCAGCGCGCTGCACACCATGGCTCGGAACCCGCTAAACGCCAAAACGAAAAAACCCGCCAGAAGGCGGGTTTTTC
>NZ_JABWRO010000243.1:0-570 GCF_014268985.1 Pseudomonas sp. RW10S2
GAGGGGGGGGGGGGGCTTTTTTATGGGCAAAATTCGACGATAGGTCGGCTCGAGGCTCTCAAGAGTTTGCGGCAGATATCAGCGCTTCGGCCTCTAGTCTGCCGGGTCGTTGCCAATTCAACGACCGGCTTTGACAGGCCGCTTCGATCACTGAAACTCGAATTCCTTTTGAAACAGGTTGCTCAGGATCTGGGTGTTGCCTTGAGCATTGTAGATCGACGATTGTTTTGGGGTCAGGAGCTGCCGCGATCAGAGGCCTGGTCAGGATGGCTTTGACCAGGATGCTAGGGTCTGTATGAAAAGCCTTGAGACGAAGGTCAGGCAAGGCGAAAACAGCCGAGGAACGGCCGGGGTCGCGCTCGACTTTACGGGTTGTAAATGAGCATTCCGACCGGGCTGGCGCACCAGGCTGTTTTCAACGCAGCATCACCGAGTATCAAGGTTTTTCATACAGAGCCTAGTAGATCGCTATGGATCTTTGCCGATGGCGGCGCCCCCATCGCGGGACCAGCCCGCTCCTACAGGTAGAATGAACCAGGACTAAGCCGAAAGCGCGCCCGAGAAGCTCGG
>NZ_JABWRO010000244.1:0-559 GCF_014268985.1 Pseudomonas sp. RW10S2
TGGCCAACCCACGGAAGCGGGTTTTCACATAACCGAACTGGCGCTAGATCACGCGAAAGGGGGCTCGACTTTCGCCCGCGTCTGCGCTTTGACCTTCTCGAACTGACGTTTGGCTTTGTAGAGCACGCTGTGTTTGCTCAAGTGCTTGTAGGTGCTGCGTCGCGCAGCGATCTGCCAGATCACTTGCCGACTGTCGTGCTCAGGCCGTTTCTCTACGCCAGTGTAACCCGCATCGGCACAGACAACGTTTTCGTCACCGTGCAACAGATGAGCGACCTCCGTCACGTCAGCCACGTTGGCGGCGGTGCCATGGACGTGATGTACCAGGCCCGATTCAGTGTCGGCTCCGATATGCGCTTTCATGCCGAAGAAGTATTGGTTTCCCTTCTTCGCCTGGTGCATTTCCGGATCGCGTTTGCCTTCCTTGTTCTTTGTCGAGCTGGGCGCGTGGATGATGGTGGCGTTGACAATGGTGCCCTGAGGCAACGACAGGCCCTTGTCTTACAGGTAGTTGTTGATGGTTTCCAGAATCCCTGCCGCGAGCTGATGCTTCTCCAGC
>NZ_JABWRO010000245.1:0-510 GCF_014268985.1 Pseudomonas sp. RW10S2
ACTCACTCGACTGCGCAACCGCAGTCGTTCAACGTCCGGAGTTCGCCTTCTGTGACGATGTGCGTAGTAACTTGAGCGAGTGACTTCGAACACTTCGCACAAACAATCAACGGACTCATGGTCGCTGAGCTGGCGGATCAGCGCGTACGCTCGAGATCTTCCGACATCAAGAGCGCGGTAGCCTTTTTTAGTATCGATTTCTCACGTTCAAGGCGCGCGATCCGGGCTTCCAACTCTTGAATTTTTTGCTGCTCTGGCGTCAGCGCTTTGCTGGCCGGCGTAACGCCGCTGCGCTCCTGCTGAAGCTGATTAACCCATCGGCGCAGTGCTGATTCGACCAAGCCGAGCGAACGGGCCGCTTCGGCATGGCTGTAGCCTTGATCGAGCACCAGGCATGCAGCTTCGCGCTTGAACTCAGGGGTAAAAGTACGGCGTTGCTTGGTCATCGGACACCTCTCTGTGGCGAGCATTCTCGCCTAAATGGGTGTCCGGGGTTAGTAGACCACTACA
>NZ_JABWRO010000246.1:0-510 GCF_014268985.1 Pseudomonas sp. RW10S2
GAGTGAGTTGTTCACGCGATATCGAAGTGCGCCCGGCAGCCGTACCATCATGGCAATGATGCAAGAAGAGGGTGAGCAAATCGGGCGGTTCAAGGTACGCCGTCTGATGCGTGAGCTGGCGTTGATCAGCAAGCAGCCAGGATCACATGCGTACAAAAAGGCCACAGTGGAGCGGCCAGATATTCCGAACACCTTGAACCGAGCGTTTGATGTGGAAGCGCCAAATCAGGTCTGGTGTGGAGACATCACTTACGTCTGGGCACAGGGAAAATGGCACTACCTGGCAGTTGTCCTGGACCTCTATGCACGCAGAGTGGTTGGCTGGGCCTTATCAGAAAAACCGGATGCAGACCTGGTGGTCAAAGCGCTGGACGTCGCTTACGAACAACGTGGAAAGCCTCAAGGATTACTGTTCCACTCCGACCAGGGATCGCAATATGGCAGCCGTCAGTTCCGCCAGAGACTGTGGCGCTACCGCATTCGCCAGAGCATGAGCCGCCGAGGCAACTG
>NZ_JABWRO010000247.1:0-507 GCF_014268985.1 Pseudomonas sp. RW10S2
CTCGGCGGCTCGGCTACCGTTCAGATCGCTGACACTGAAAGTGAAGTGGTCGCGACCCTGACGGCCGATAAAACCACCGTGTCCGAAGGCGGCGAGATCACTTACACCGTTACCCTGACCAACGCCCAAGGTCTGTCGGTTACTGGCCATAACGGCCTGGTCTTCACCCTCAGCGACGGCACCAAAGTGACCGTTCCGGCGGGCAGCGCCACCGGCACCATCACTATCCATGCCCCGGACGACGTTTACGTTGGCGGTCAACCGTCGATCATCAACAAGCTGGAAGGTGTCACTGGCGCGGATAACTTCGAGAAACTGACCCTCGGCGACAACTCCGTCACCACCACAGTGACTGACGAGCCAGGTACCGGCACCCCGGGCACCGGCAACGAAGGCGACAAGGTTTCCGTCACCATCGTCAGCAATGGCAATGTCACCGAAGATCAGCAACCGTCGTTCACCGTCAAAGTGAACCAACCGCTGGATCGTCCGCTCACCGTCACCCTG
>NZ_JABWRO010000248.1:0-473 GCF_014268985.1 Pseudomonas sp. RW10S2
GCTTCGCCAAGCGTCACCGAAGGCGGCGTGATCACCTACACCGTAACCTTGACCAACCCGGCACAGACGCCGGTCACCGTCACCCTGTCCAACGGCCAGACCGTCACCGTCGAAGCCGGCAAGACCAGTGGCTCGGTCGACTTCCAGACCCCAGCCAACGACGTCTTCGTCAATGGCAGCACGGTCAGCACCACCATTACCGGCGCCACCGGCGGCAACTTCGAGAACCTGGTGCCCAACCCGACCCCGGCACAGACCGTGGTCAGCGACAGCATCGATACCGTGACTGTCAGCATTGCCAGCAACGGTAACGTGACTGAAGCCCAGCAGCCGACCTTCACCGTCTCCGTAAGCCAGAAGCTCGACCACGACCTGACCGTGACCCTGAGCAATGGCGACAAAGTTACCATCACCGCAGGCCAGACCCAGGCCACCTACAGCCTGCCGGCGCAGGGTGACGACGTATTCAAGGA
>NZ_JABWRO010000249.1:0-412 GCF_014268985.1 Pseudomonas sp. RW10S2
GGCGACGGCGGAGCTGTACCTGGCAGGCGAGGGCATCACCCGTGGCTACCTGCTGCGTCCGGGGCTGACCGCCGAGAAATACCTGCCTGATCCGTTCGCGGCGGATGGCTCGCGGCTGTACCGCACCGGCGACCTGGCGCGCTACCGCGAAGACGGCGTGCTGGAGTACGCCGGGCGTGTGGACCATCAGGTGAAGGTGCGCGGCCTGCGTATCGAGCTGGGTGAAATCGAAGCGCGTTTGCAGGCCCAAGGCCTGTTGCGCGAATCGGCGGTGCTGGCCGTCGAGCTCAATGGCGTTCAGCAACTGGTCGCCTACGTGGTGGCCCAGGACCATGGCGCGGACGAAAGCGAGTTGCGCAGTGTGTTGAAAGCCAATCTGCAACAGACCCTGCCGGACTACATGGTGCCGACC
>NZ_JABWRO010000025.1:0-49852 GCF_014268985.1 Pseudomonas sp. RW10S2
AAACCCCCCGGGGGGGGGGGGGTTTTTTTTTATTGGGTTGACACTAAATAGGGGCGTCTATAGAATCACGCCTCCTTTTAGCGGGCGTAGTGCGTCCGTTGGGAACAGCCTGGAGTCTGAAATCCAATGCAAAATCAGCAAATCCGTATCAGGTTGAAGGCTTTCGACCATCGCCTGATCGACCAATCCACCCAGGAAATCGTGGAAACCGCGAAACGTACTGGTGCACAAGTGCGTGGTCCAATTCCACTGCCTACCCGCAAAGAGCGTTTCACCGTTCTGGTCTCCCCGCACGTCAACAAAGACGCGCGTGACCAGTACGAGATTCGCACTCATAAGCGCGTTCTGGACATCGTCCAGCCAACGGATAAAACCGTTGATGCGCTGATGAAGCTTGATCTCGCGGCAGGTGTGGAAGTGCAGATCAGCCTCGGCTAAGACTTCGGTCTGAGTCGTGTAACGCTCTGAAATGGGCGGCCATAGCGGGTGAAAGCCCCGTACACTCATGAGGTTTACAACATGACTATTGGTGTAGTCGGTCGCAAGTGCGGTATGACCCGCATTTTCACCGAAGAAGGTGTCTCCATTCCGGTCACGGTCATTGAGATCGAGCCGAATCGCGTCACCCAGTTCAAAACTGAAGAAACCGATGGCTACCGTGCAGTGCAAGTCACTGTCGGCGAGCGTCGTGCTTCGCGTGTGACTGCCGCTCAGGCAGGTCACTTCGCCAAGGCTAACGTTGCCGCTGGTCGCGGTGTTTGGGAGTTCCGTCTTGAAGAAGGCGATTTCCAGGCTGGCGATCTGATCAAAGCTGAACTCTTCACTGCAGGCCAGCTGGTAGACGTAACCGGTCAGTCCAAAGGTAAAGGCTTCGCCGGTACCATCAAGCGTTGGAACTTCCGTGGTCAGGATAACACCCACGGTAACTCCGTATCGCACCGTGTCCCTGGCTCCATCGGCCAGTGCCAGACTCCTGGTCGTGTATTCAAGGGCAAGAAGATGTCCGGTCACATGGGCGCTGAGCGCGTGACTGTACAGTCCCTGGAAGTAGTACGCGTAGACGCTGAACGCAACCTGCTGCTGATCAAGGGTGCCGTTCCAGGCGCTACTGGCGGCGACGTGGTTGTGCGTCCGGCTGTCAAGGCTCGCGGTTAAGGGGAAACTGACATGCAACTCAATGTAAATGACGCTCAGGCGATCGAAGTTTCCGAACTGACTTTCGGTGGCGAATTCAACGAGACGCTGGTACACCAAGCAGTCGTGGCCTACATGGCCGGCGGCCGTCAGGGCACCAAGCAGCAGAAGACCCGCTCTGACGTAGCCGGTGGCGGTAAGCGCCCATGGCGTCAGAAGGGTACTGGCCGTGCTCGTGCCGGTACCACTCGTGGTCCGATCTGGCGTGGCGGTGGTGTAACCTTCGCAGCTCGCCCTCAGGATCACTCGCAGAAGCTCAACAAGAAGATGTATCGCGCAGCCCTGCGCTCCATCCTCGCCGAGCTGGTGCGTAGCGATCGTCTGGTTGTGGTTCAGGACTTCGCTGTTGAAGCGCCGAAAACCAAAGACCTGCTGAACAAGCTGAACGGCATGGGCCTGAACGACGTACTGATCGTTTCGGACGCAGTTGATCAGAATCTGTACCTGGCTGCTCGTAACCTGCCGCACGTCGACGTACGTGACGTTCAAGGTTCCGACCCGGTCAGCCTGATCGCCTACGAGAAAGTGTTGATCACTGTCTCGGCCGTGAAGAAATTCGAGGAGCTGCTGGGATGAACCAGGAACGCGTATTCAAAGTCCTCCTTGGCCCGCACGTTTCCGAGAAGGCTACCGTTCTGGCTGAGAAGAAAGGCCAGTTCGTATTCAAGGTTGCTACCGATGCAACCAAGCTGGAAATCAAGAAAGCTGTCGAAGGCCTGTTCAACGTAAAAGTTGAAAACGTGTCGACTGTCAACGTTCTGGGTAAAACCAAGCGTACCGCACGTGGTCTGGGCAAGCGTAATGACTGGAAGAAGGCGATCGTCTCCCTTCAGCCAGGCCAAGATCTCGATTTCAGCAGCAGTGCTGAGTAAGGAAGGGGTGCATCATGGCAATCGTTAAATGCAAACCGACTTCCCCTGGCCGCCGTTTCGTGGTCAAGGTGGTCAACAAGGAGCTGCACAAAGGCGCTCCTCACGCACCGCTGCTCGAGAAGAAATCGAAGTCTGGTGGTCGTAACAACAATGGCCGCATTACCACTCGTCACGTTGGTGGTGGTCACAAGCAGCACTACCGTCTGGTCGACTTCCGTCGCAACGACAAAGATGGCATTCCAGCCACTGTCGAGCGCGTCGAATACGACCCGAACCGTACTGCTCACATCGCCCTGCTGTGCTACGCAGACGGTGAGCGTCGCTACATCATCGCCCCTAAAGGCGTGAGTGCTGGCGACCAGCTGATCGCAGGTGCCCTGGCCCCAATCAAGGCCGGTAACTCCCTGCAACTGCGCAACATCCCAGTAGGTAGCACCGTTCACGGCATCGAACTGAAGCCGGGTAAAGGTGCGCAAATTGCTCGTTCCGCTGGTGCTTCGGCTCAGCTGATCGCGCGTGAAGGTGCATACGTGACTCTGCGTCTGCGCTCTGGTGAGATGCGTAAAGTACTGGCTGAGTGCCGTGCGACCCTGGGCGAAGTCTCGAACTCCGAGCACAGCCTGCGTTCGCTGGGTAAAGCAGGTGCTAAACGCTGGCGCGGCGTTCGCCCGACCGTTCGTGGTGTTGCCATGAACCCGGTTGACCACCCACATGGTGGTGGTGAAGGTCGTACCTCCGGTGGTCGTCATCCGGTATCGCCATGGGGCTTCCCAACCAAGGGTGCGAAGACCCGTGGTAATAAGCGTACCGACAACATGATCGTCCGTCGTCGCAAGTAACTAGAGGGATACGACAGTGCCACGTTCTCTGAAAAAAGGTCCTTTTATCGATCTTCACCTGCTGAAGAAGGTCGAAGTGGCGGTGGAGAAGAATGATCGCAAGCCAGTGAAAACCTGGTCGCGCCGTTCGATGATCCTGCCACAAATGGTCGGTCTGACCATCGCGGTACACAACGGTCGCCAACACGTCCCAGTTCTCGTGAACGAAGACATGGTCGGCCACAAACTGGGCGAGTTCGCCGGTACCCGCACCTATCGCGGGCACGTGGCTGACAAGAAAGCCAAGCGTTAAGGGGTAAGGAAATGGAAGTAGCCGCTAAGTTGTCGGGCGCTCGAATCTCCGCCCAGAAAGCCCGCTTGGTCGCCGACCAGATCCGCGGGAAGAAGGTGGGCGAAGCGCTCAACCTGTTGGCCTTCAGCAGCAAAAAAGCCGCTGAAATCATGAAGAAAGTCCTCGAGTCGGCCGTTGCCAACGCCGAACACAACGAAGGCGCAGACGTTGATGACCTGAAGGTCAGCACCGTTTTCGTCAACGAAGGGCGTTCGCTGAAGCGCATCATGCCGCGTGCCAAAGGCCGCGCTGATCGCATCGTCAAGCGGTCTTGCCATATCACTGTCAAGGTTGCGGACAAGTAACGGAGTCGATCAGATGGGTCAGAAAGTACATCCCACTGGCATTCGCCTGGGAATCGTCAAGGAGCACACCTCCGTCTGGTACGCAGACGGTGCTACTTACGCAGATTACCTGTTGAAGGATCTGAAAACGCGTGAGTACCTCCAAGACAAACTAAAAAGCGCGTCCGTAAGCCGTATCGATATTCATCGTCCGGCTCAAACTGCACGCATCACCATCCACACCGCTCGTCCCGGTATCGTTATCGGCAAGAAGGGTGAGGATGTCGAGAAGCTGCGTCAGGACCTGACCAAGCAGATGGGTGTGCCTGTGCACATCAACATCGAAGAGATCCGCAAGCCGGAACTCGACGCCATGCTGGTTGCGCAAAGCGTTGCCCAGCAGCTGGAGCGCCGCGTTATGTTCCGTCGCGCCATGAAGCGCGCCGTACAGAACGCCATGCGTATTGGTGCCAAGGGCATCAAGATCCAGGTGAGCGGTCGTCTTGGCGGTGCCGAGATCGCCCGTACCGAGTGGTATCGCGAAGGTCGTGTGCCTCTGCACACCCTGCGTGCCGATATCGACTACAACACCTACGAAGCTCACACCACCTACGGTGTGATCGGTGTCAAGGTTTGGATCTTCAAAGGCGAAGTGATTGGTGGTCGCCAGGAAGAGCTGAAGCCGCAAGCACCAGCGCCTCGTAAAAAAGCTGCTAAGTAAGGGGTACGCCAAATGTTGCAACCAAAGCGTACAAAATTCCGCAAGCAGATGACCGGCCACAACCGTGGTCTGGCACTGCGCGGTAGCAAGGTCAGCTTCGGCGAGTTCGCTCTGAAAGCTGTCGCTCGCGGTCGCCTCACCGCTCGCCAGATCGAGTCGGCACGTCGTGCCCTGACCCGTCACGTAAAACGTGGCGGCAAGATCTGGATCCGTGTATTCCCGGACAAGCCGGTTACCAAGAAGCCTCTCGAGGTTCGTATGGGTAAAGGTAAGGGTTCCGTGGAGTACTGGGTTGCCCAGATCCAGCCAGGCAAAGTCCTGTACGAGATCGAGGGTGTTTCTGAAGAGCTGGCGCGCGAAGCTTTCGCCCTGGCTGCTGCAAAGCTGCCTCTCGCCACCTCCTTTGTTAAGCGGACGGTGATGTGATGAAAGCGAATGAACTTCGTGAAAAATCGGCACAGCAACTGAATGAGCAACTGCTCGGCTTGCTGCGCGACCAGTTCAATCTGCGTATGCAGAAAGCAACTGGCCAGTTGGGGCAGTCGCACCTGCTCTCGCAAGTTAAGCGTGACATCGCTCGCGTGAAAACTGTGCTCAACCAGCAGGCAGGTAAGTGATCATGGCTGAAGCTGAAAAAACCGTCCGTACGCTGACTGGCCGTGTCGTCAGCGACAAAATGGACAAGACCATCACCGTTCTGATCGAGCGTCGCGTAAAGCACCCGATCTACGGTAAATACGTTAAGCGTTCGACTAAGCTGCACGCGCACGACGAAACCAATCAGTGCAAGATCGGCGACAAGGTTTCGATCACCGAAACTCGTCCGCTGGCCAAGACCAAGTCCTGGGCACTGGTTGAAGTCCTCGAACGCGCTGTTGAAGTCTAAGGGCTAGGGGTCGGAGAAATTTTATGATTCAGACTCAATCCATGCTCGATGTGGCCGATAACAGCGGCGCTCGTCGCGTCATGTGCATCAAGGTGCTCGGCGGTTCGCACCGCCGTTACGCTGGCATCGGTGACATCATCAAAGTTACCGTCAAGGAAGCGATTCCTCGCGGTAAGGTCAAGAAAGGCCAGGTGATGACCGCTGTTGTCGTCCGTACCCGTCACGGTGTACGTCGCGCTGACGGTTCCATCATTCGTTTCGACGGCAACGCTGCTGTTCTGCTGAACAACAAGCAAGAGCCGATCGGTACCCGCATCTTCGGGCCAGTGACCCGTGAACTTCGTAACGAGAAGTTCATGAAGATCGTCTCGCTCGCCCCTGAAGTGCTGTAAGGAGATCCGACATGCAAAAGATTCGTCGTGACGACGAGATCATCGTGATCGCCGGCAAAGACAAGGGTAAGCGCGGTAAGGTGCTGAAGGTTCTCGCTGATGACCGTCTGGTCATCGGTGGTGTCAACCTGGTCAAGCGTCATACCAAGCCGAACCCGATGGCAGGCGTTCAGGGCGGTATCGTCGAGAAAGAAGCGCCTCTGCACGCTTCCAACGTTGCCATCTTCAATGGCGAAACCAACAAGGCTGACCGCGTTGGTTTCAAAGTAGAAGACGGTAAGAAAATTCGTGTCTTCAAGTCGACCCAAAAAGCGGTTGATGCTTGAACACTGCTAGGTAGAAGACCATGGCACGACTGAAAGAGATGTACCGGAACGAAATCGCTCCCAAGCTTAAGGAAGAACTTAAGCTGTCGAACGTGATGGAAGTTCCGCGCGTTACCAAGATCACCCTGAACATGGGTCTGGGCGAAGCGATCGGCGACAAGAAAGTCATCGAGCACGCAGTTGCCGACCTGGAAAAGATCACCGGTCAAAAGCCGGTCGTGACTTTCGCTCGTAAATCCATCGCGGGCTTCAAAGTCCGTGAAGGCTGGCCGATCGGCGTCAAGGTGACCCTGCGTAGCGACAAGATGTACGAATTCCTGGACCGCCTGCTGGCGATCTCCCTGCCTCGGGTTCGCGACTTCCGCGGCCTGAATGCCAAGTCCTTCGATGGCCGTGGCAACTACAGCATGGGCGTGAAAGAGCAGATCATCTTCCCGGAAATCGACTACGACAAGATCGATGCTCTGCGCGGTTTGGACATCACCCTGACCACCACTGCTCGTTCGGACGACGAAGGCCGCGCTCTGCTGCGTGCATTCAAGTTCCCGTTCCGCAACTGATTGGAGTAGGAAAATGGCCAAGAAGAGCATGAAAAACCGCGAGCTGAAGCGTCAGCTCACGGTAGCCAAGTACGCCAAAAAGCGTGCCGAGCTGAAAGCGACCATCGTCAACCTGAACGCCTCTCCAGAGGAGCGTTTCGCTGCCGTTGTCGCTCTGCAGAAGCAGCCTCGTGATGCCAGCGCCTCGCGCCTGCGCAACCGTTGCCGCCTGACCGGTCGTCCTCACGGTGTTTACCGTAAGTTCGGCCTGGGCCGTAACATGCTGCGTCAAGCTGCAATGCGCGGTGACGTACCAGGTCTGGTCAAGGCCTCCTGGTAATAGCTGCAGGTGAGATCCCGGCGTAGGGGGAGCAATCTTCCGACCGCCGGTGACATCGCCAACAAACAAGCCCCCTCGTGGGGCTTGTTTCGTTTCTGTCTTGTGTCTAGAATGACCGGCTCACCTGAGCCTGGGTTTTTTGCCCGGGGCGGTCAGGTGGTTGTGATAGCCGCAAGGCTAATAATTCTTGTATCAGGAGCATCTAGCCCATGAGTATGCAGGACCCGTTAGCGGACATGCTAACTCGCATCCGTAATGCCCAGATGGCTGAAAAGTCCGTCGTAAGCATGCCTTCCTCCACTCTGAAGGTCGCGGTTGCCAAAGTTCTGAAGGACGAAGGTTACATCGCTGGCTACCAGGTCAGTGGCGAAGTCAAGCCTTCCCTGTCGATCGAACTGAAGTACTTCGAAGGCCGTCCGGTCATCGAAGAACTGAAGCGCTCCAGCCGTCCAGGCCTGCGCCAGTACAAGTCCGTCTCTGACCTGCCGAAAGTACGTGGCGGTCTGGGCGTGTCTATCGTCTCCACCAACAAAGGTGTGATGACTGATCGCGCTGCGCGCGCTGCCGGTGTCGGTGGCGAAGTTCTGTGCACAGTGTTCTAAGGGGAGATAGGCATGTCTCGCGTCGCTAAGAACCCCGTTAAGCTGCCATCCGGTGTCGAAGTCAAATTCGCCGGCCAGCAGCTTTCGGTGAAGGGTGCCAAGGGCACTCTCGAACTGAACGTTCACTCGTCTGTTGAAGTTACCGAAGAGTCTGGCGAGCTGCGCTTCGTCGCTCGCAACGGTGACCAGCAAGCTCGCGCCATGGCCGGTACCACCCGTGCTCTGGTGAACAACATGGTCCAGGGCGTAAGCCAAGGCTTCGAGCGCAAGCTCCAGCTGGTCGGTGTTGGTTACAAGGCACAGGCCAAGGGCACCATCCTGAACCTGGCTCTGGGCTTCTCGCATCCAGTGGACTACGAACTGCCAGCCGGTATCACCGCTGAAACCCCAAGCCAGACCGACATCCTGATCAAGGGTATCGACAAGCAGCTGGTGGGTCAGGTGGCCGCTGAAATCCGCGATTTCCGTCCGCCAGAGCCTTACAAAGGCAAGGGTGTGCGTTACGCGGACGAAGTAGTCCGTCGTAAAGAAGCCAAGAAGAAGTAGGGCCTAGCAAATGACCGACAAAAAAGTTATTCGACTGCGTCGCGCTCGCAAAGCACGCCTGAAAATGCACGAGCTCGAAGCCGTGCGTCTGTGCGTGTTCCGCTCCTCGCAGCACATCTATGCCCAGGTCATTTCGGCCGACGGCAGCAAGGTTCTGGCAAGCGCCTCGACCTTGGACAAAGAACTGCGTGATGGCGCCACCGGCAACATCGACGCGGCCACTAAGGTTGGCAAGCTGGTAGCTGAGCGTGCGAAAGCCGCCGGTGTATCTCAAGTTGCCTTTGACCGTTCCGGCTTCAAGTACCATGGTCGCGTCAAGGCGCTGGCCGATGCTGCTCGTGAAGGCGGACTGGAGTTCTAAGTTATGGCAAATAACGATCAAAAGCGCGACGAAGGCTACATCGAGAAGCTGGTTCAAGTTAACCGCGTTGCTAAAACCGTTAAAGGCGGCCGTATCTTCACCTTCACCGCGCTGACCGTGGTAGGTGATGGCAAAGGTCGCGTCGGCTTCGGCCGTGGCAAATCGCGCGAAGTACCTGCCGCGATCCAGAAAGCCATGGAAGCTGCCCGTCGCAACATGATCCAGGTTGACCTGAAGGGCACCACCCTGCAGTACGCCACCAAGGCTGCCCACGGCGCCTCGAAGGTTTACATGCAGCCTGCTTCGGAAGGTACCGGTATCATCGCCGGCGGCGCAATGCGTGCTGTCCTGGAAGTTGCTGGTGTCCAGAACGTTCTGGCCAAGTGCTACGGTTCGACCAACCCAGTGAACGTGGTTTACGCCACCTTCAAGGGTCTGAAAGCCATGCAATCTCCTGAGTCCATTGCTGCCAAGCGCGGCAAGAGTGTTGAGGAGATCTTCTGATCATGGCAACCGTAAAAGTAACGCTGATCAAGAGCACCGCCGGCCGTCTGCCTAACCACATCCTGTGCGTTAAAGGCCTGGGTCTGCGTCGCATCGGTCACACTGTAGAAGTCCAGGATACTCCCGAGAATCGCGGGATGATCAACAAGGCTTACTACATGCTGCGCGTCGAGGGTTAATCGATGAAACTCAATGATCTGAGTCCAGCGCCGGGTTCCCGTCGCGAGAAGCATCGTCCGGGTCGTGGTATCGGTAGCGGTTTGGGCAAGACTGGTGGCCGCGGTCACAAAGGTCAGACCTCCCGTTCCGGTGGCACCATCGCTCCGGGCTTCGAAGGCGGTCAACAGCCGCTGCACCGTCGTCTGCCGAAGTTCGGCTTCGTTTCCCTGAAAGCCATGGACCGCGCTGAAGTGCGTCTGTCCGAGCTGGCCAAGGTGGAAGGCGACGTGATCTCCGTACAGTCCCTGAAAGACGCCAACGTGATTGGCCAGCATGTACAGCGTGTGAAAATCATGCTGTCCGGCGAAGTCACTCGCGCAGTCACTATCAAGGGCATCGCCGTCACCAAAGGTGCGCGTGCGGCTATCGAAGCAGCTGGCGGCAAGTTCGAGGAATAAATGGCTAAGCAAGGTGCTCTCTCTTCGCTCGGTAAGGGCGGGATGTCGGAACTCTGGGCTCGTCTGCGCTTTCTGTTCATGGCGATCATCGTCTATCGGATCGGCGCACATATCCCGGTGCCTGGCATCAATCCAGACCGTCTGGCGGATCTGTTTCGACAGAATGAGGGGACCATTCTTAGCTTGTTCAACATGTTTTCCGGTGGTGCGCTGGAGCGCATGAGCATCTTTGCACTGGGGATCATGCCGTACATCTCGGCATCGATCATCATGCAGCTCATGACCGCAGTCAGCCCTCAACTGGAGCAGTTGAAGAAGGAAGGTGAAGCTGGCCGTCGCAAGATCAGCCAGTACACCCGCTACGGCACCGTTATCCTGGCGCTGGTTCAAGCCATTGGCATGTCCATTGGCCTGGCCAACCAGGGCGTGGCGTTTTCTGCAGGCCTGGGCTTCCATGTCGTTGCCGTCTCCACTTTCGTGGCTGGCGCAATGTTCATGATGTGGCTCGGCGAGCAGATCACCGAGCGCGGTGTGGGCAACGGTATCTCGATGTTGATCTTCGCAGGTATCGTTGCCGGTCTTCCGAGAGCAATCGGGCAGTCTTTCGAGTCTGCGCGCACAGGCGATATCAACATCTTCGCCCTGGTCGCTATCGGTTTGCTTGCAGTAGCGATTATCGGTTTCGTGGTGTTCATTGAGCGTGGTCAGCGTCGTATCGCCGTTCACTATGCCAAGCGTCAGCAGGGCCGCAAGGTCTTCGCTGCGCAGACCAGCCACTTGCCGCTGAAAGTGAACATGGCGGGCGTCATTCCTGCCATTTTCGCGAGCAGCATCTTGCTGTTCCCGGCTTCGCTGGGTGCCTGGTTCGGTCAGTCCGAAGGTATGGGCTGGCTGCAGGACATCTCGCAGTCGATCGCTCCTGGTCAGCCGTTGAACATTCTGCTGTTTAGTGCAGGGATCATCTTCTTCTGCTTCTTCTACACAGCGTTGATGTTCAACCCGAAAGACGTAGCGGAAAACCTGAAGAAGTCCGGTGCCTTTATTCCGGGTATCCGTCCTGGTGAGCAGTCGGCGCGCTACATTGATGGCGTTCTGACTCGTCTGACCATGTTCGGTGCTCTTTACATGATGGCCGTCTGCCTTCTGCCCCAGTTCCTGGTGGTGGCAGCAAACGTGCCGTTCTACCTTGGCGGGACCTCGTTGCTGATTGTGGTAGTGGTTGTGATGGACTTCATGTCCCAAGTACAATCGCACCTCGTTTCGCACCAGTACGAATCCCTGATGAAGAAAGCCAACCTGAAAGGCTACGGTGGCAGCGGCCTGCTGCGCTGATAGACCCCTAAGGTTCGAGGAGTCGGTAATGAAAGTTCGTGCATCGGTGAAAAAGCTGTGCCGCAACTGCAAGATCATTCGTCGCGAAGGTATCGTGCGCGTGATCTGCAGCGCGGAACCGCGTCACAAGCAGCGCCAAGGCTGAGTGTGATCTGCGCTTCAAACCCAGCAGCTAGTGTGCTGCTGGGTTGATTATTCGTTTCTACAGCGATATTATCTCGCGCCCTATTTCTTGGCTTCCGGGGCGTAGGTAGCTGTCAATTGGAGTCCCACTGAATGGCCCGTATTGCAGGCGTCAACATTCCAGATAACAAGCATACTGTTATCTCGCTGACCTACATCTATGGTGTCGGTCGCACAACTGCACAGAAAATCTGTGCAGACGCTGGTGTAAATCCAGCCGCTAAGATCAAGGATCTGAGCGACGAGCAAATCGAAACCCTGCGTGGCGAAGTTGCGAAGTTCACCACCGAAGGTGACCTGCGTCGTGACATCAACATGAAGATCAAGCGCTTGATGGACCTGGGTTGCTACCGCGGCCTGCGTCATCGTAAAGGTCTGCCGGTTCGCGGTCAGCGCACCAAGACCAACGCACGCACCCGTAAGGGCCCGCGTAAGCCGATCCGCAAGTAATCGCCCAGGAATATAGACATGGCAAAACCTGCTGCTCGTCCTCGTAAAAAAGTCAAAAAGACAGTGGTTGATGGCATCGCCCACATCCATGCGTCTTTCAACAACACCATCGTGACCATCACCGACCGTCAGGGCAATGCTTTGTCCTGGGCGACCTCCGGTGGTTCGGGTTTCCGTGGTTCGCGCAAATCCACCCCGTTCGCAGCCCAGATCGCTGCTGAGCGTGCTGGTCAAGCTGCGCTGGAATACGGTCTGAAGAACCTCGACGTCAACGTCAAGGGTCCAGGTCCAGGTCGTGAGTCCGCCGTTCGTGCACTGAACAGCTGCGGCTACAAGATCGCCAGCATCACCGACGTGACGCCAATCCCGCATAACGGGTGCCGTCCGCCGAAGAAGCGTCGCGTGTAATCAGGAGACAGATAAATGGCACGTTACATTGGTCCAAAATGCAAACTGTCTCGCCGTGAAGGCACTGACCTGTTCCTGAAGAGCGGCGTTCGCGCTCTGGAATCGAAGTGCAACATCGAAGCAGCCCCAGGTATCCACGGCCAGCGCCGTGGCCGTCAGTCCGACTACGGTACCCAGCTGCGCGAGAAACAAAAAGTCCGCCGTATCTACGGTGTCCTGGAGCGCCAGTTCCGCGGTTACTACCAAGTCGCAGCCTCGAAAAAAGGCGCTACTGGTGAGAACCTGCTGCAACTGCTGGAATGCCGCCTGGACAACGTCGTTTACCGTATGGGCTTCGGTTCGACTCGTTCCGAATCCCGTCAGCTGGTTTCGCACAAAGCGATCAGCGTCAACGGCAAGACCGTAAACATTCCATCCTACCAAGTTCGTCCGGGTGACGTGGTCGCGGTTCGTGAGAAGTCGCTGAACCAGCTGCGCATTGTTCAAGCCCTTGAACTGTGCGCCCAGCGTGGCCGCGTTGAGTGGGTAGACGTTGATTCCGCTAAAAAGTCGGGCGTTTTCAAGAACGTTCCTGCTCGCAGCGATCTGTCCGCCGACATCAACGAAAACCTGATTGTCGAGCTCTACTCCAAGTAAGGGCTAGAAAATAGGTGCATCCATGCAGATTTCGGTAAATGAGTTCCTGACTCCCCGTCACATCGACGTGCAGGTAGTCAGTCCAACCCGCGCCAAGATCACGCTCGAGCCTCTCGAGCGTGGTTTCGGCCATACCCTGGGCAACGCGCTGCGTCGCATCCTGTTGTCCTCCATGCCTGGCTGTGCAGTAGTCGAGGCCGAGATCGATGGCGTACTCCATGAGTACTCCGCGATCGAAGGTGTACAGGAAGACGTCATTGAAATCCTGTTGAACCTCAAAGGCCTGGCGATCAAGCTGCACGGTCGTGACGAAGTTACGCTGACCTTGTCGAAAAAGGGTTCGGGGGTGGTTACCGCTGCCGATATTCAGCTGGATCACGATGTCGAGATCGTCAATCCCGATCACGTAATCGCGAACCTGGCGTCCAACGGCGCCCTGAACATGAAGCTCACCGTAGCTCGTGGTCGCGGTTACGAGCCGGCCGATTCCCGTCAGACTGACGAAGATGAAAGCCGCAGCATTGGCCGTCTTCAGCTGGACGCTTCGTTCAGCCCGGTGCGTCGTATCGCCTACGTGGTCGAGAACGCCCGTGTTGAACAGCGTACCAACCTGGACAAGCTGGTCATCGATCTGGAAACCAACGGCACCCTGGACCCTGAAGAGGCCATTCGTCGTGCCGCGACCATCCTGCAACAGCAGCTGGCCGCGTTCGTCGACCTCAAAGGTGACAGCGAGCCGGTCGTGGTCGAGCAGGAAGACGAGATCGATCCGATCCTGCTGCGCCCGGTTGACGACCTGGAACTGACTGTACGTTCGGCCAACTGCCTCAAGGCGGAGAACATCTACTACATCGGCGACCTGATTCAGCGTACCGAAGTAGAGCTGTTGAAGACTCCTAACCTGGGCAAGAAGTCCCTGACTGAAATCAAGGACGTCCTGGCCTCCCGTGGTCTGTCTCTCGGCATGCGCCTCGACAACTGGCCGCCTGCAAGTCTTAAGAAAGACGACAAGGCGACTGCCTGATCGTCGTAATCACCGAACGTAGTGTTTGGTAAGGAATGAATCATGCGTCATCGTAAAAGTGGACGTCACCTGAGCCGTACCAGCTCTCACCGCAAGGCTATGTTCCAGAACATGGCAGTGTCGTTGATCGAGCACGAGCTGATCAAAACCACCCTGCCGAAAGCCAAGGAACTGCGCCGCGTTGCCGAGCCGCTGATCACCCTGGCCAAGGAAGATAGCGTCGCCAACCGTCGTCTGGCTTTCGACCGTACCCGTTCGAAATCCGCTGTTGGCAAGCTGTTCAACGACCTGGGCAAGCGTTACGCCACCCGTCAGGGCGGCTACCTGCGCATCCTGAAGTGCGGTTTCCGCGCTGGCGACAACGCGCCTATGGCGTACGTCGAGCTGGTTGATCGTCCGGTCGGTGGTGCTGTAGAAGCTGCCGAGTAAGACGTTCCGTCTGCTACAAGAAACCGGGCCTAGTGCCCGGTTTTTTGTGTTTACATGAATTGTAAAAAACTATCGATATAAGCATATCTATAAATTAGATCTTGTCATGTTGCCCATCCATACTTGCTCTCAAGCCGATTAGCCGGCGTTTCGAGACCGATAAGGAGAGCCCATGAGCAAGATTCTTACTACCGCCAGCGGTGCACCTGTAGCCGATAACCAGAATTCCCGTTCGGCAGGCCCGCGCGGCCCGTTGCTGCTCGACGACTTCCATCTGATCGAGAAGCTGGCCCACTTCAACCGCGAGAACATCCCTGAGCGCCGCGTGCACGCCAAGGGCTCGGGCGCTTACGGCACCTTCACCGTTACTCGAGACATCACCCAATACACCAGCGCCCGCCTGTTCGAGAGCATTGGCAAGCAGACCGAAACCTTCCTGCGCTTCTCCACGGTCGGCGGCGAGCGTGGTTCGGCCGACACCGAGCGTGACCCGCGCGGTTTTGCCGTCAAGTTTTACACCGAGGAAGGTAACTGGGACATCGTCGGCAACAATACCCCCGTGTTCTTCATTCGCGATCCGCTGAAATTCCCGGACTTTATCCATACCCAGAAGCGTCACCCGCAGACCAACCTGAAGAACGCCCAGATGATGTGGGACTTCTGGTCGCATTCGCCCGAGGCGCTGCACCAGGTCACCATCCTGTTCTCTGACCGTGGTATTCCGGACGGCTACCGCCACATGCACGGTTTCGGCAGCCATACCTACAGTCTGCTGAGTGCGGATGGCCAGCGTACCTGGGTCAAGTGGCACTTCAAGACCCAGCAAGGCATCAAGAACCTGGCCCCGGCCGATGCGGCACGTATCGCCGGTACCGATCCGGATTACGCACAACGTGACCTGTTCGAAGCGATCGATCGCGGCGACTACCCACGCTGGACCGTCTGCATCCAGGTGATGAGTGAAGAAGAGGCAGCCAACCGCGCCGAAAATCCCTTCGACGTCACCAAGACCTGGTCGCAGAAGGACTACCCGCTGATCGAGGTGGGTGTGCTTGAACTCAATCGCAACCCGCTCAACTACTTCGCCGAAGTCGAGCAGGCCGCGTTCGGGCCGAGCAATATGGTGCCAGGTGTTGGCCTGTCTCCAGACCGCATGCTGCAGGGGCGCGTATTTGCCTACGCCGATGCTCACCGCTACCGCATTGGCACCAACCACCAGCATTTGCCGGTGAACGCGCCACGTAGCCCGGTGCACAGCTACCAACGCGATGGTGCGATGACCATGGGCAGCTACGGCAGCGCTCCGAACTACGAGCCGAACAGCTACGCCGATGCGCCCAAGCAGTCGCCCCGTCACGCCGAGCCTGCGCTGGCCCTCAAGGGGGCGGCAGATCGTTACGACCACCGCGAAGACAATGACTACTACAGCCACGCTGGTGCGCTGTTCCGCCTGATGAACGCCGAGCAGCAAGCGCTGTTGATCGACAACATTGCCGGCACCCTGAAAGGCGTCAGCGACGATGTAGTGCAGCGTCAGTTGCAGCACTTCTTCAAGGCAGATCCCGCTTACGGCGAGGGGATTGCCAAGGCCTTGGGCATCAAGCTCGCCTAAGTCGAAGTGATAAGGAGAACCGCCCTCATTGGGGCGGTTTTTCAATGAAAATCACTACGGTTTGCCCGCTTTTTTCACACAAATTGCGCATTTTTCAGTGACCTTGAAGAAATCATGGTTCACACTATCCCCCTATCAAGCTTTCACTCAGGGAGAATCAGGGCGATGCAAGGTCACCCGGACGTAATCGATTACCTCAACACGTTGCTGACGGGCGAACTGGCGGCACGTGACCAATACTTCATCCACTCGCGCATGTACGAAGACTGGGGCCTGGCCAAGCTCTACGAACGTATCAACCACGAGATGGAAGAAGAGGCGCAGCACGCCGATGCCCTGATTCGCCGCATTCTCATGCTCGAAGGCACCCCGCGCATGCGCCCGGATGACCTCGACGTGGGCACCACCGTGCCGGACATGATCGCTGCCGACCTGCGCCTTGAGTACAAGGTCCGCGCCGCATTGTGCAAAGGCATCGAGTTGTGCGAGCTGCACAAGGACTACATCAGCCGCGATATCCTGCGCGCGCAACTGGCCGACACCGAGGAAGATCACACCTACTGGCTGGAGAAGCAGCAGGGCCTGATCAAATCCATCGGGCTGCAGAACTACCTGCAATCGCAGATGTAACGTCCCTGCAGAGGGCACGCATATAGAGAAAAGCCCCTGGCATTTGCATGTCAGGGGCTTTTTTCGTCAGGCCCGATCGCGTTCCAGCAAGGGCTTGAGGTAATGCCCGGTATACGACTGCTTCATCTTGGCCAGTTCCTCGGGCGTGCCGCTGGCAATGATCTGGCCTCCCTTCGAGCCACCTTCCGGCCCCAGGTCCACCAGCCAGTCGGCGGTCTTGATCACGTCCAGGTTGTGCTCGATCACCACCACCGTGTTGCCGTGGTCGCGCAGGCGATGCAGCACGTCCAGCAGTTGCTGGATGTCGGCGAAGTGCAGGCCGGTGGTTGGCTCATCCAGGATGTAGAGGGTCTTGCCGGTATCGCGCTTGGACAGCTCGCGCGACAGCTTCACCCGCTGCGCCTCGCCGCCCGAAAGCGTCGTCGCCGATTGCCCCAACTTGATGTACGAAAGGCCCACGTCCATCAGCGTCTGCAGCTTGCGCGCCAACGCCGGTACCGCGTCGAAGAACTCGCGGGCGTCCTCGATGGTCATTTCCAGGACCTCGTGGATGTTCTTGCCCTTGTACTTGATCTCCAGGGTTTCGCGGTTGTAGCGCTTGCTCTTGCACACATCACACGGCACGTAGATATCCGGCAGGAAGTGCATTTCCACCTTGATCAGGCCATCGCCCTGGCACGCTTCGCAGCGCCCGCCCTTGACGTTGAACGAGAAGCGCCCCGGGCCATAACCTCGCGAGCGCGACTCGGGCACGCCAGCGAACAGTTCGCGGATCGGAGTGAAGATCCCGGTATAGGTGGCCGGGTTCGAGCGCGGTGTGCGGCCGATCGGGCTCTGGTCGATGTCGACTACCTTGTCCAGGTGTTGCAGGCCGTCCATGCTGGTGTGCGCTGCTGCTTCCAGGCTGCTGGCACCATTGAGCGCGGTGGCGGCCAAGGGGAACAGGGTGTTGTTGATCAGTGTCGATTTGCCCGAGCCGGACACACCGGTGACGCAGGTCAGCAGGCCGATCGGCACTTCAAGGTCGACGTTCTGCAGGTTGTTGCCGCGCGCGCCCTTGAGCTTGAGCGACAGCTTCTTGTTGCGAGGCGTGCGTTTGGCCGGCACGGCGATCTTCTTGCGGCCTGACAGGTACATGCCGGTCACCGAGTCGGGGTGCGCCATGACTTCCTGCGGCGAGCCTTCGGCGACGATCTGTCCACCATGCACCCCGGCGCCCGGGCCGATGTCGACGACATAGTCGGCCAGGCGAATGGCATCCTCGTCGTGCTCTACCACGATCACCGTGTTGCCCAGGTCGCGCAGGTGGTTGAGGGTGGCCAGCAGGCGGTCGTTGTCACGTTGGTGCAGGCCGATCGACGGCTCGTCGAGGATGTACATCACCCCCACTAGGCCGGCGCCAATCTGGCTGGCCAGACGGATCCGCTGGGCCTCGCCGCCCGAAAGGGTTTCGGCGCTGCGGTCGAGGGTGAGGTAGTCCAGGCCGACGTTGACCAGGAACTGCAGGCGCTCGCAGATTTCCTTGAGGATCTTCGCTGCAATCTCTCCGCGCCGACCGCTCAGCGTCAGGGTGGCAAAGTACTCGCTGGCATCGCCGATCGGCAGGTTGGTCACGGCCGGCAGGGTTTTTTCGCCCACCCATACATGGCGTGCTTCGCGGCGCAGGCGGGTGCCGCGGCAGTCCGGGCACGGCTGCGTGCCAAGGAACTTGGCCAGCTCCTCGCGCACAGTCGCCGACTCCGTCTCGCGGTAGCGCCGCTCCAGGTTCGGCACGATGCCTTCGAAGGGGTGCGAGCGCTTGACGATGTCGCCGCGGTCGTTGAGGTACTTGAAGTCGACGCTTTGCTTGCCGCTGCCCTGCAGGATCACCTTCTGGTGATCGGCCGAGAGCTGGCCGAACGGCTCGTCGAGGCTGAAGCCGTAATGCGCCGCCAGCGAGCCGAGCATCTGGAAGTAGTAGACGTTGCGTCGGTCCCAGCCACGGATCGCGCCTTCGGCCAGGGTCAGCTCGTTGTTGACCAGGCGCTTGGTGTCGAAGTACTGCTTCACGCCCAGGCCGTCGCAGGTCGGGCAGGCGCCAGCCGGGTTGTTGAAGGAGAACAGCTTGGGTTCGAGCTCGCTGATCGCATGGCCGCAGACTGGGCAGGCGAAGCGCGCGGAGAAGATCATGTCCTCGGCGCTTTCGTCATCCATCTGCGCCACCAGGGCGATACCGTCGGCCAGCTTGAGGGCGGTCTCGAAGGACTCGGCCAGGCGCTGCTGCAGGTCGTTGCGCACCTTGAAGCGGTCGACCACCACATCGATGCTGTGCTTCTTCTGCTTGTCGAGCTTGGGCAACTCGTCGAGTTCGTACAGCTTGCCGTTGACCCGCGCACGAACGAAGCCCTGGGCGCGCAGCTCATCGAACACCGCCAGGTGCTCACCCTTGCGCTCGCGCACCACGGGTGCCAGCAGCATCAGCTTGCTGCCTTCGGGTTGCTCGAGCACCAGGTCGACCATCTGGCTGATCGTTTGCGCTTCCAGCGGAATGTCGTGGTCCGGGCAGCGTGGCGTACCGACGCGGGCATAGAGCAGGCGCAGGTAATCGTAGATTTCGGTGATGGTGCCAACGGTCGAACGCGGGTTGTGCGAGGTCGACTTCTGCTCGATGGAGATCGCCGGTGACAGGCCTTCGATGGTGTCGACATCGGGCTTTTCCATCATCGACAAAAATTGCCGGGCATAGGCCGACAGCGACTCCACATAGCGGCGTTGGCCTTCGGCGTAGAGTGTGTCGAAGGCCAGGGACGACTTGCCGGAACCGGACAGACCGGTGATCACGATCAGTTTGTCCCGGGGCAGGGTCAGGTCGATGTTCTTCAGGTTGTGGGTACGTGCCCCACGGATCAGGATCTTGTCCACTACGGCCTCGCTTGGCGGGCATAAACAAGGAAGTATACGGCGCGCTGCCACTACGCGGCAAAGCGTCGCGTAGATGCCGTCTAGCCGTCGGACTGATAGAATCGCCGCCGGTTCACACGAGGTTTATCCATGCACGACACCCACAACGAGCGCATGAGTGGCAGCGAAACCCGCGCCGCAGGCGGCCTTGCCCTGGTCTTTGCCTTTCGTATGCTGGGCATGTTCATGGTCCTGCCCGTGCTGGCCACCTATGGCATGGACCTCGCCGGTGCCACGCCCGCGCTGATCGGCCTGGCCATTGGCGCCTACGGCCTGACGCAAGCCGTGCTGCAGATTCCGTTCGGGGTGATTTCCGACCGCATCGGTCGCCGTCCGGTGATCTACCTGGGCCTGGTGATCTTCGCCCTTGGCAGCTTGCTGGCGGCCCAGGCCGATTCGATCTGGGGCGTGATCGCCGGACGCATCCTGCAGGGCGCGGGGGCGATTTCCGCAGCGGTCATGGCCTTGCTCTCCGACCTCACCCGTGAGCAGCATCGCACCAAGGCCATGGCCATGATCGGCATGAGCATCGGCCTGTCGTTCGCGGTGGCGATGGTGATAGGGCCGCTGCTGACAAGCGCCTTCGGGTTGTCGGGATTGTTCCTCGCCACTGCAGGACTTGCCGTGGTCGGCATCGCCCTGATCGCCTTCGTCGTGCCCAGTGCGCACAGTGCGCTGCAGCACCGCGAGTCTGGTGTCGCACGCCAGGCGCTCGGCCCGACCCTGCGTAATCCGGACCTTCTGCGCCTGGACCTGAGCATTTTCATCCTCCATGCGATCCTCATGGCGAGCTTCGTGGCATTGCCGCTGGCGTTCGTCGAGCGTGGCGGCCTGCCCAAGGAAGAGCACTGGTGGGTATACCTGACCGCGTTGCTCATCTCATTTTTTGCAATGGTGCCGTTCATCATCTACGGCGAAAAGAAGCGCAAGATGAAACGCGTGTTGGTTGGTGCGGTCATTGTGCTGCTGCTGATCGAGGTGTTCTTCTGGCAATGGGCTGACAACTTGCGCGGACTGGTGACCGGCACCGTGATATTCTTTACTGCCTTCAACCTGCTGGAGGCATCCTTGCCTTCGCTGGTCAGCAAGGTGTCGCCCGCCGGCGGCAAGGGAACGGCCATGGGGGTCTACTCCACGAGCCAGTTCCTGGGTGCCGCGCTGGGAGGAATCATCGGTGGCTGGTTGTACCAGCACGGTGGCCTGGGCATGGTGTTCCTGGGATGTGCTGTACTGTGTGGTATCTGGCTGGTATCTGCCCTGGGCATGAACGAACCGCCGTACGTCACCAGCCTGCGCATGCCGCTGACACCGGAGGCGGTTCGGGAAGCCGGATTGACCGAGCGCCTGATGGCTGTGCCGGGTGTGACCGACGCCGTGGTGGTGGCAGAAGAAGCCGCCATCTATATCAAACTGGATACGAAAATTTTGGACCGTGCGACCCTCGAGCGTCTGGTGAACCCAGCCCCGACGGCGTGCGAAGCCTAGGAGAACGTTATGGCCCGTGGGGTTAACAAAGTCATTCTGGTTGGTACTTGCGGCCAGGATCCCGAAGTCCGCTACCTGCCCAACGGTAACGCCGTGACCAACCTGAGCCTGGCCACCAGCGAGCAGTGGACCGACAAGCAGTCGGGGCAAAAGGTCGAGCGCACCGAATGGCACCGTGTCTCGCTGTTCGGCAAGGTTGCCGAGATCGCCGGCGAGTACCTGCGCAAGGGTTCGCAGTGCTACATCGAGGGCAAGCTGCAGACCCGCGAGTGGGAAAAGGACGGCATCAAGCGCTACACCACCGAGATCATCGTCGACATGCAGGGCACCATGCAGCTGCTCGGCGGTCGTCCGCAGGGGCAGGGCGGTGATCAGTACAACCAGGGTGGCGGCAACTACAACCAGGGTGGTGGCCAGCAGCAACAGTACAACCAGGCACCACGCCAGCAGGCGCCGCGTCCGCAGCAGGCACAACAGCGTCCAGCGCCCCAGCAGCCAGCTCCGCAGCCTGCCGCTGATTTCGACAGCTTCGATGACGATATTCCGTTCTAGGAGTTACCTGAGCCTTTACGTGTAAAGCTGTCACCTGAAACCCCCGCCTTGCGGGGGTTTTTCATTTTCGCGCGGCATGCGCCTGGTTTCCTTTGCCCACTCTTCTGCCGCCCTCATGTGGGGCGTTACGCACCCAATGTGGTCATTGGTAGCACTGCCCTCGCTGTGCTCGTCTTGATGCTGCGCTCGCGCCAGCACGCATCCTGTTGATTCAACTCATATTCGAATGGCTGTGGGATTTCCCTTCTCGGCTGTGGCACACTTTCTGCCGTCTATTCCGTTGTTGCAAACAACGTTCCGGTATAGCGGAATAAACAATATCTGGGAGTGCCCGTCATGCAGCGTCGACTTTCCTTGTTTACAGCGTGTGCTTTTCTCTTTGCGGCTTCAGCTTCGCTCGCGGGCATTGCCCAGGCGGCGGACAGCAAGCTCGACAGCGTGTTGAAGCGTGGCCACCTCATCGTGGGCACAGGCAGCACCAACGCGCCATGGCACTTCCAGGGCGCGGATGGCAAGTTGCAGGGTTTCGATATCGACATCGGGCGGATGGTCGCCAAGGGGCTGTTCAATGACCCGGAGAAGGTCGAGTTCGTGGTGCAGTCGTCTGACGCCCGGATTCCCAATCTGTTGACCGACAAGGTCGACATGAGCTGCCAGTTCATCACCGTCACCGCCAGCCGCGCGCAGCAAGTGGCATTCACCCTGCCGTACTACCGCGAAGGCGTCGGCCTGCTGCTGCCGGCCAACAGCAAGTACAAGGAGATCGAAGATCTGAAGGCGGCGGGTGACAGCGTCACCGTGGCGGTGCTGCAGAACGTCTACGCCGAGGAGCTGGTGCACCAGGCGCTGCCCAAGGCCAAGGTCGACCAATACGACAGCGTTGACCTGATGTACCAGGCCGTGAACTCCGGTCGGGCCGACACCGCTGCCACCGACCAGTCGTCGGTCAAGTACCTGATGGTGCAGAACCCCGGTCGCTATCGCAGCCCGGCCTATGCCTGGAGCCCGCAGACCTACGCCTGTGCAGTCAAGCGCGGCGACCAGGACTGGCTGAATTTCGTCAATACCGTCCTGCACGAAGCCATGACCGGTGTCGAGTTCCCGACCTACGCAGCGTCGTTCAAGCAGTGGTTTGGTGTCGAGCTGCCTAGCCCGGCCATTGGTTTCCCCGTCGAATTCAAATGACTCCGCAAGAGCGGGGCGCCTCTGTCGCACCCCGCTCCAGGTACTGCTGACCATGAACTATCAGTTGAACTTTGCTGCCGTGTGGCGCGATTTCGACACCTTGCTGGCGGGGCTCGGTCTGGGGCTCGAGCTGGCGCTGGTGTCGATCGCCATCGGCTGCGTGATCGGCCTGTTGATGGCGTTTGCCTTGCTCTCGAAGCACCGCGCATTGCGGGTGTTGGCATCGGTGTACGTGACGGTGATCCGCAACACGCCGATTCTCGTGCTGATCCTGTTGATCTACTTTGCGCTCCCAGGGTTGGGGATCCGCCTGGACAAGATTCCCTCGTTCATCATCACCCTGTCGCTGTATGCCGGGGCGTACCTGACCGAAGTGTTTCGTGGCGGTCTGCTGAGCATTCCCAAGTGCCTGCGCGAGGCGGGGCTGGCCATTGGCCTCGGCGAGTGGCAGATCAAGGCGTACATCACGGTGCCAGTGATGTTGCGCAACGTGCTGCCTGCCTTGTCGAACAACTTCATTTCGCTGTTCAAGGACACCTCGCTGGCGGCGGCGATCGCCGTGCCTGAGCTGACCTATTACGCGCGCAAGATCAATGTCGAGAGCTACCGGGTGATTGAAACCTGGCTGGTGACCACAGCGCTCTATGTCGCGGCCTGCTACCTCATCGCCCTGCTGCTGCGTTACCTCGAGCAGCGTCTGGCGATTCGTCGATAGGAGGGCCCTCATGTACGAGTCCCCAAGCTGGTTGCATGAATTGTGGAGCGCCCGCGAAGCCCTGTGGTCAGGCTTTCTGACCAGTGTGCAGTGTTCCATCCTGGCGATTTTGCTCGGCACCCTGATCGGTGTCGTTGCCGGGCTGGTGCTGACCTACGGCAGGTTCTGGACGCGCGCGCCGTTTCGTTTCTACGTCGACCTGATTCGCGGCACGCCGGTGTTCGTGCTGGTGCTGGCCTGTTTCTACATGGCGCCGGCGCTGGGTTGGCAGATCAACGCGTTCCAGGCCGGGGTGCTGGGGCTGACGCTGTTCTGCGGCTCTCACGTCGCCGAGATCGTGCGCGGTGCGTTGCAAGCGCTGCCACGTGGGCAGATGGAAGCGAGCAAGGCCATCGGTCTGACGTTCTATCAGGCGCTGGGCTACGTGTTGTTGCCTCAGGCCATGCGGCAGATGTTGCCGACCTGGGTCAACTCATCGACCGAAATCGTCAAGGCCTCGACCTTGCTCTCGGTGATCGGTGTGGCCGAGTTGCTGCTGAGTACCCAGCAGATCATCGCCCGGACCTTCATGACCCTGGAGTTCTACCTGTTCGCCGGTTTTCTCTTTTTCATCATCAACTACGCCATCGAATTACTCGGCCGGCATATTGAAAAGCGGGTGGCCTTGCCATGACTCACGTTGCAGCTTCTACCCAGAACACCAGCCAGGCCCTGCTCGAGATTCGCGGCCTGCACAAACAGTACGGTCAGCTCGAAGTGCTCAAGGGCGTCGACCTGACGATGCAGCGCGGCAACGTGGTCACGCTGATTGGCTCCAGCGGCTCGGGCAAGACCACGCTGTTGCGCTGCGTGAACATGCTCGAAGAGTTCCAGGGCGGGCGGATCCTGCTCGAGGGTGAGTCCATCGGATACCACGAGGTCAACGGCAAGCGCGTGCGCCACTCGGAAAACGTCATCGCCCGGCATCGGGCCATGACCGGCATGGCGTTCCAGCAGTTCAACCTGTTTCCGCACCTGACCGCTTTGCAGAACGTCACCCTGGGCCTGCTCAAGGTGAAAAAGCTGCACAAGGACGAGGCCGTGGTGCTGGCGGAAAAATGGCTGGAGCGCGTAGGCCTGCTGGCGCGCCGCGATCATTTTCCCGGCCAGCTCTCTGGCGGGCAGCAACAGCGCGTGGCGATCGCCCGGGCGATTGCGATGAAGCCGAGCCTGATGCTGTTCGACGAAGTCACCTCGGCCCTCGACCCGGAGCTGGTGGGCGAAGTGTTGAGCGTCATCAAAGGGCTGGCCGAGGACGGCATGACCATGTTGCTGGTGACCCACGAGATGCGCTTTGCCTTTGAAGTCTCGGACACCATCGTTTTCATGAACCAGGGGCGTATCGAAGAGCAGGGGCCTCCCAAGGACCTTTTCGAGCGCCCGCAGTCTCCGCGCTTGGCGGAATTTCTCAAAAGCACCCGCTTTTAACAGTCAATTTGCAACCAGGAGAAACACCCATGAGCATTACTCGTTATGGCACGGGTAGCACCGCCGGTGGCGGCCAGCCCCGTCCTTTCGCCCGCGCGGTCGAGGCCGATGGCTGGCTGCACGTGTCAGGCCAGGTGCCTGCAGTGGATGGCGAAATCATCGTCGGCGGCATCGTCGAGCAGACCCACCAGACCATGCGCAACTTGATCGCCATCCTCGAAGAAGCCGGCTATGGCCTCGAAGATGTGGTGCGCGCCGGCGTATGGCTGGAAGATCCGCGGGACTTCTGGAGCTTCAACAAAGTCTTTTCCGAGTACTTCAAGCCCGAGCATGCACCGGCCCGGGCCTGTGTGCAGGCAAGCATGATGGTCGACTGCAAGGTCGAGATCGATTGCATCGCCTACAAGAAAAAGGGCTGACGCGCGGCGGCGCTTGTAGGCGCCGTCGAAGGCTGCAATCTTTTGCCGATCGCAAGCACGCGCAGTCTGCGCCAGCGCCTACGAACTAGCATGGGAACACTGAAATGACCGAAGACACTATCAAACGCCGGGCTCGTGGCTTGGACCGGGCGTTCGATATCCTCGATTACCTCAAGGAAGTCGGCCAGCCCCTGCGGCCGAATGACATCGCCAATGGTATCGGCAGCCCGAAGTCCACGGTCTACGAACTGGTCGCCTCGTTGCTCGAGCGCCGGATCCTGGAGCAAGTGGGCAAGGACGGCCATGTCTACCTCGGTCGTCAGCTGTATTTTCTCGGGCAGGCCCACCTGCGGCATTTCGACCTGACGCGCGAGGCCGATCACGCGCTGCAGGAAATCGTCAGCCAAACCCGTGAAACCGCACAGATGTGCCTGCTCAACGGGCGCAAGTACACCGTTGCGCTGATGCGCGAAGGGGAGCGGCACTTCCGCATTTCCTCGGACATCGGTGAAGACGCCCCCATCCCCTGGACCGCCTCCGGGCGGCTGTTGCTGGCGCACCTGAGCGACCAGGCGATCGTCGACCTGATCGACCACGACGACTTCATCCTGCCCGATGGCGAGCGCCTGCCGCTCGAGCAATTCCTCAAGGAGATCCGCCAGGCTGGCATCGACGGCTTCTTTTCCTTCGACAGTGTTGCGGACACCTTTACCCATTGCTTTGCCGCGCCGGTCAAAGACCGTGACGGCGTGGCCATCGCGACCCTGTGCATCGTCGCCCCGCGGGCTGATGCCAAGAACAACTACAACGACTATCGCCGGGTGTTGATCGAAAGCGCCAACAGCCTGGCCCGTCGCATCAATGAATGACCGTGGCCGTTAGCGGCTGCGCGTGAGGAGTGAGAGCATGTCTTCTGCCTTGAACATCGCCGCCGTGGAAAAGGGTGCAGGCCAACCCGGCGCCAGCCTGGTGCGCGACGTAAGCCTGCCGGCGCTGGTGCTGCACCGCGAAGCGCTGGAGCACAATATCCGTTGGATGCAGTCGTTCGTCAGCGACAGCGGCGCAGAGCTGGCGCCGCATGGCAAAACCAGCATGACGCCAGCGTTGTTCCGTCGCCAACTGGACGCCGGTGCCTGGGGCATCACCCTGGCCACCGCGGTACAGACCCGCGCCGCCTACGCCCATGGCGTGCGCCGGGTGTTGATGGCCAACCAATTGGTGGGGGCGCCGAACATGGCGCTGATCGCCGAGTTGCTGGCCGACCCTGCATTCGACTTCCACTGCATGGTCGATCACCCGGACAACGTCGCCGACCTTGGGGCATTCTTCGCCGCACGCGGCCTGCGCTTGAACGTCATGATCGAGTATGGCGTGGTCGGTGGCCGTTGCGGTTGCCGTAGCGAAGCCGAAGTGCTGGCGCTGGCCGAGGCGATCAAGGCCCAGCCGGGCCTGGCCTTGACCGGCATCGAAGGCTACGAAGGGGTGATTCACGGCGACCACGCGGTCAGCGGCATTCGTGCGTTCGCCGCGTCGCTGGTGCAGTTGGCCGTGCAACTGCAGGACAGCGCGGCGTTCGCCCTCGACCAGCCGATCATCACGGCGTCGGGGTCGGCCTGGTATGACCTGATCGCCGAGTCCTTCGAAGCGCAGAACGCCACGGGGCGCTTCCTCAGTGTGCTGCGCCCTGGCAGCTACGTGGCGCATGACCATGGTATCTACAAGCAAGCGCAATGCTGTGTGCTCGATCGCCGCAGCGACCTGCACGAGGGCCTGCGTCCGGCGCTGGAGGTCTGGGCCCATGTGCAGTCCTTGCCGGAGCCGGGCTTCGCGGTGATCGCCCTGGGCAAGCGCGACGTGGCGTATGACGCCGGGCTGCCGATGCCATTGCTGCGCTACCGGGCCGGTGTGGTGCCGGCAGTTGGCGACGATGTCAGTGCCTGCACGGTAACGGCCGTGATGGATCAGCACGCATTCATGACGGTAGCGCCCGGTGTGCAATTGCGGGTCGGCGACATCATCTCGTTCGGCACCTCCCACCCGTGCCTGACCTTCGACAAGTGGCGCACAGGGTGCCTGGTGGATGAGCAGTTGAACGTCATCGAAAGCCTGGAAACCTGCTTCTGAGGTCTGAGGCCGCAGCCCTTCCGTCACCTGTGAAACAGCAGAACCATCGAGAATCCACAACCATGAACAGCATCAGCAGGCTCGGCCCCGGTATCGCGCGTATCGCGTTGATCGGCGAGTGCATGATCGAGTTGCAGCAGCGCGCTGACGGCAGCCTGCAACAGGGCTTTGGCGGCGATACCCTGAACACGGCCGTCTATCTGTCACGTGAAATGGGTGATGGCGCCAGCGTGGATTACGTCACCGCGCTGGGCGATGACAGTTTCAGCGATGCCATGTGCCAGCGCTGGTCCGACGAAGGCATCGGCCTGGGCATGGTCCAGCGCTTACCGGGTCGCTTGCCCGGTTTGTACTGCATCCAGACCGATGCATCGGGAGAGCGTCGTTTTCTCTATTGGCGCAACGAAGCCGCCGTGCGCGATTGCTTCACCACGCCAGCGGCGGCCCCGATTCTGGCGGAGCTGGTGGCTTACGACGTGCTGTATTTCAGCGGCATCACCCTGGCGGTGCTGGGTGAGGCAGGGCGCACCAAACTCATTGAAACGCTGATCGCGGCGCGACAGCGGGGCGCGCGGGTGGTCTTCGACAACAACTACCGGCCGCGCTTGTGGAGCACGGTGGAGCAGGCCCAGGCGGCGTATCGCGAGGTGCTGCCCTATGTCGATTTGGCACTGTTGACGGTGGACGATGAGCAGGCCCTGTTCGGGTTTGCCGATTGCGCAGCGGTGTTCGCGGCCTATGCGCAAATCGGCACGCCTGAAGTGGTCCTCAAGCGCGGCGCTGAGCCGTGCCTGATTCGCTGTGACGGTGCCTCGTTCGAGGTCCCGGCGCAGCGCGTCGAGCGCGTCGTGGACACCACGGCGGCCGGGGATTCGTTCAGCGCGGCGTATCTGGCCAGTCGGCTGCGTGGCGCCAGCCCGGAACAAGCGGCAGAAGCGGGGCACCGCCTGGCGAGCCGGGTGATTCAACAACCGGGGGCGCTGATTCCCCGAGGCTGAATGGCCTCCGGGCCAGATGACTGGCCCGGTTTGAACCTGCCATGGCCGCGGGCAACGCGTCGAGGATGAAAATCCGCCAGGGCTAATTTCAAAAATAACGACCCGCCATGCCTCTGTGCGACAACCCTTACCTCATGACGAAAATTAGTTTCACGTCATTTGAAAAGGCTTAACGGAAATGTTTTATGACTTTCACAAAACATTCGACGTGACCCTTTCGAGGAGTACCGCATGACCCTGTCCCCCGGCTACCCGGCCGACGTGGCGATCCCGCAGCGCGCGGCGGAAGGGATCGACGGGGTGTGGGTCAACGGTGTGTTGAGTTACCGCGACGGCCAGGCCAACGGCAGAAGGGAAGGGCGCTTCCTCGCGCGCGAGGGCGATTTGCGCGAGGGCTTCAGGTAACGCGCAGACCAGCGCAATGCGTTGAGGTTGCCAGGTGCCTGGAGGCACTCATTCATACGTGATCCATCTTTTGTCGCGGGGTGCTCCTGGAAAGGGGCATGGATGAATGTGGAAACCCTTCAGTTTTGTCAGGCGCGTGCGGGGTCGTTTGAATGGCGGCTCTTTACCCGTACTGAACGGAGCTGGTCATGACGCAAAATCACCAACCTTTGATGGGCTGCTACTTCCGATCCTGGCGCGACACTGTAAATGGGGTGGAGGGCAACTGCTGTTCCATGGCGGATCTACCCGAGGAGGTGGATATCGCCTTCGTGTTTCCCAATGGCGAAGAGTCGCCGCTGTTCTGGGAAAAGCTGGAGAGCGACTTGATTCCCGCCCTGCACGCCAAGCAGATCAAGGTCGTGCGCACGTTGTTCATCGATGAACTGATCAACCCGGACTTTGCGGATTCGCCGCAAGGTTACCAGGACCTCGCGAACCATCTGCAGCAACGTTTCCTCTGCGTCCCCGGACTGGACGGACTGGACATCGACCTTGAAAAAAAACTGACGCCCACCCAGCGTGCCAAGGCGCAGGCCGTCTCGCTGCTGCTGGCCGAGCGCTTGAAGCAGAGCGGCAAACTGTTCATCTACGACACCAGTGAATTGGGTGACATGGAGCTGCTGAGCGCCTTGGCGCCGTCGCTGGACTACCTGCTTTTCCAGGCTTACGGACAGAGCCCGGAGCGAGTGCAAGCACACTTCGACAGACTGTTCTGCGGCTTCCTCGCACCGGAGAAATTCATGGTCGGCTTCTCGTTCTACGAGGAGCGTGGAACCCGCTGGGGCGATACCGCTGCTGATTTCGACGGCAGCAGGGCGCGCCAGTACGCGGAGTGGGTTCCGACCCAAGGTAACAAGGCAGGGATTTTCTCCTACGCCGTCGACCGTGATGGCGTCACGGAGGGCGACGATAACCTGCAACCTACCGATTACAGCTGGACCCGGCGGCTCAAGCAGCTCAGCCGCTGATGCATCGCCGATGCCCGCGCAGGTGGCGCGGGCATCTTCCTGCGCTGCACTACACCGGCGCTTTATCGCTACAGCCCGTCGAGCGCGGCCTGGGCAAAGTACGCATCCAGTTCTGGGGTTGCACCGCTGATGCCGATACCGCCGATATGCTTGCCGTTCCTGTCCAGGATCGGCAGCCCGCCCTCCAGCAAGGTGAAACCCGGCAAGGATGCGTAGGGGTTGGCCGGGTGTGCGCTGCTGCGCTCGCTCAACGCGCGTGTCGACAAGGGAAAGCGGGCAGATGTCGCCGCTTTGAGTTGTGCCACCTGGATGCTGCCGCTGCTGGTGCCGTCCATGCGGTGGAAGTGCTTCAGGTTACCGTGGTTGTCGATGATGCTGATCACGATCGCGTAGCCTCGGGCGATGGCTGCACGTTCAGCGGCCGCCGTTATTTCTCGTGCCTGTTGTGAAGTGAGAGGCAGGGGCGCGTCTTGGCCAGGTGTCGCCTCCGAAGCCGCCGCGAAGCTTGGGAGAGCAGCGCCTGAGCTGGCGATGAGCATGGCGAGAAGCAGATTTTTGATACCCATTGCGAGTGATCCGTTTTTCGGAAAACCCGGCAAGTTAGCGGCTTTTCAGTGGCTTTGGTGTAGCCCATTTCCGAAAGCGCTGGACGGACAGCGGGGCTACGAGGGGACCTTTCCGTGACCGCAAAGCGCGAGCGTGCGAAGTGCCGCTCGTAGCGCCAGCGGCCAAAACCTGGGGCAAGTTTGACATGTGTCATCGCACCTTTTCGTTTCTTGGCTAGTCTTACATGTTGGCGGCCAACAAACCGCCGCCCATGATATCCGAGAGACGCCGGCAACGTCCCGTGCGTCCAAACCTGATCAGGAGTGCACGATGGACCTGAACCGTCGGCAGTTCTTCAAGGTCGCCGCCGTCGGCCTTGGAGGCTCGAGTCTCGCGGCGTTGGGCATGGCCCCGACAGCCGCGTTCGCCGAGCAGGTGCGCCACTTCAAGCTGGCGCACACCAAGGAAACCCGCAACACCTGCCCCTACTGCTCGGTCGGCTGCGGCCTGATCCTGTACAGCCAGGGCGATGCGGGCAAGAACGTCAAACAGAACATCATCCACATCGAAGGCGACGCTGATCATCCGGTCAACCGCGGCACCCTGTGCCCTAAAGGCGCCGGGCTGCTCGACTTCATCCACAGCCCCAGCCGCCTGCAATACCCCGAGATGCGCAAGCCGGGCAGCCAGGAGTGGGTGCGGGTCAGCTGGGACGAGGCGCTCGACCGCGTCGCCACGCTGATGAAGCAGGACCGCGATGCCAACTTCATCGAGAAGAACGCCCAGGGCCAGACGGTCAACCGCTGGCTGACCACGGGCTTCCTCGCGGCGTCGGCAGCGTCCAGCGAAGCAGGCTACCTGACTCATAAAGTCATCCGTTCACTCGGCATGCTGGGGTTCGACAACCAGGCGCGTGTCTGACACGGCCCGACGGTGGCAAGTCTTGCCCCGACGTACGGCCGTGGCGCGATGACCAATCACTGGTCTGACATCGCCAACGCAAACCTGGTGCTGGTCATGGGCGGCAACGCAGCCGAGGCTCACCCCTGCGGGTTCAAATGGGTGACCGAGGCCAAGGCGCACAACAAGGCGCGCCTGATCGTGGTCGATCCGCGTTTCACCCGGACCGCTTCGGTGGCCGACTACTACGCGCCGATTCGCACCGGCAGCGACATCGCCTTCATGGGCGGGCTGATCAACTACCTGCTGACGACCGACCAGATCCAGCACGAATACGTGCGCAACTACACCGACGTGTCGTTCATCGTCAAAGAGAACTATGGCTTCGAAGACGGCCTGTTCAGTGGCTATGACGCGGCCAAGCGGATCTATGCCGACAAGTCCGGCTGGGGCTACGAGCTGGGTGAGGACGGTTTCGCCAAGGTCGACCCGACGCTGCAGCACCCGCGCTGCGTGTTCCAGTTGATGAAGCAGCACTACAGCCGCTACACGCCGGAAATCGCCAGCATGACCTGCGGCATGCCCCAGGACCAGATGATGAAGGTCTGGAAAGAGATCGCCACCTGCGCCGTGCCGGGCAAGACCATGACGATCCTCTACGCCCTGGGCTGGACCCAGCATTCGATCGGTGCGCAGATCATCCGCAGTGCGGCCATGGTCCAGTTGTTGCTGGGCAACGTCGGCATGCCCGGCGGTGGGGTCAACGCCCTGCGCGGGCATTCCAACATCCAGGGTCTGACCGACCTGGGGCTGCTGTCGAACTCGCTGCCAGGCTACCTGACGCTGGCCGGCGACGCCGAGCAGGACTACGCCGCGTTCATCGACAAGCGCGCCTCCAAGCCGCTGCGTCCGGGCCAGCTCTCGTATTGGCAGAACTATGGCAAGTTCCATGTCAGCCTGATGAAGGCCTGGTATGGCGCCAACGCCACCGCCGAGAACAACTGGGGCTACGACTGGCTGCCCAAGCTCGATGTGGCGGCCTACGACGTGCTGCGCATGTTCGAGATGATGGGGCAGGGCAAGGTCAACGGCTACATGTGCCAGGGTTTCAACCCGATCGCCGCGCTGCCGGACAAGAACCGCGTCACCGCGGCGCTGGGCAAGCTCAAGTGGCTGGTGGTCATGGACCCGCTGGCCACCGAGACATCCGAGTTCTGGCGCAACGCCGGGCCTTACAACGATGTCGACACGGCCAATATCCAGACCGAGGTGATTCGCCTGCCCACCACCTGCTTTGCCGAGGAGGACGGCTCGCTGGTCAACAGCAGCCGCTGGCTGCAGTGGCACTGGAAGGGCGCTGACGGCCCCGGCGAGACGCGCACCGACGTACAGATCATGAGCGAGCTGTTCCTGCGTCTGCGTGAGCGCTACAAGTCGGAAGGCGGCGCTTACCCCGACCCGATGCTCAACATCAGCTGGCCGTACAAGATCCCCGACGAGCCTTCCCCCGAAGAGCTCGCCAAGGAGATGAACGGCTGGGCGGTGAGCGACATGACCGACGCCAGTGGGCTGGCCATCAAGGGCGGCCAGCAGTTGTCGGGCTTCGGTCAGTTGAAAGATGACGGCAGCACAGCATCCGGCTGCTGGATCTTCGCCGGTTGCTGGACCGAGCAGGGCAACCAGATGGCCCGGCGCGACAACAGCGACCCCTACGGCATGCATCAGGTGCAGAACTGGGCCTGGGCCTGGCCGGCCAACCGCCGCATCCTCTACAACCGCGCCTCCAGTGACCCGCAGGGCAAGCCCTGGGATCCGCACAAGAAGCGCCTGGTGTGGTGGAACGGCAAGTCCTGGGGCGGCACCGACGTGCCGGACTTCAAGGTCGATTCACCGCCTGAAGCGGGGATGAACCCGTTCATCATGAACCCCGAGGGCGTGGCGCGCTTCTTCGCCATCGACAAGATGGCCGAAGGGCCGTTCCCCGAGCACTACGAGCCGTTCGAGACGCCGATCGGGATCAACCCGCTGCACCCTAACAACAAGAAGGCCACCAGCAACCCGGCAGGCCGGATCTTCGATTCGGTATGGGACACCCTCGGCAAGCACGAGGAGTTCCCCTACGCGGCGACCACCTACCGGCTGACCGAGCACTTCCACTTCTGGAGCAAGCACTGCCGCCTGAACGCGATCATCCAACCCGAGCAGTTCGTCGAGATCGGCGAAGTGCTGGCCGGCGAGAAGGGCATCAAGGCGGGGGATCGGGTACGGGTGTCGAGCAAGCGCGGGCATATCGAGGCGGTGGCGGTGGTGACAAAGCGGATCCGTCCGCTGCAGGTCAACAACCAGACCGTGCACCAGATCGGCATCCCGCTGCACTGGGGTTTTACCGGTTCGACCCGGCATGGCTACCTGACCAACACCCTGGTGCCGTTCCTCGGTGATGGCAACACCCAGACGCCGGAGTCCAAGTCGTTCCTCGTCAACGTGGAGAAGATCTGATGGCCCAGCAAGATATCATCGCCCGCTCGGCCACCACGACCGTACCGCCTTCGGTACGCCAGCAGGAGCAGGTCGCCAAGCTGATCGACACCACCAAGTGCATCGGCTGCAAGGCCTGCCAGGTGGCGTGCTCGGAGTGGAACGAGCTGCGTGACGAGGTCGGCCACAACCATGGCACCTACGACAACCCGCAGGACCTCACCGCCGACACCTGGACCCTGATGCGCTTCACCGAGCACGAGCGCGACGACGGGAACCTGGAGTGGCTGATCCGCAAGGATGGCTGCATGCATTGCGCCGACCCTGGCTGCCTCAAGGCCTGCCCGAGCCCCGGCGCGATCATCAAGCACGCCAACGGCATCGTCGACTTCAACCAGGACCACTGCATCGGTTGCGGCTACTGCATCACCGGCTGCCCGTTCAACATCCCGCGGATCTCGCAGAAAGACCACAAGGCCTACAAGTGCAGCCTGTGTTCCGACCGCGTGGCCGTGGGCCTGGAGCCGGCCTGCGTGAAGACCTGCCCGACCGGGGCGATCGTCTTCGGCAGCAAGGACGAGATGAAGGTGCATGCCGACGAGCGCATCGTCGACCTCAAGTCGCGCGGCTACGAGAACGCCGGCCTGTACGACCCGGACGGTGTCGGTGGCACCCACGTGATGTACGTGCTGCACCACGCCGATACACCCAGGCTGTATGCAGGCCTGCCGGACCAGCCGGTGATCAGCCCACTGGTAGGGTTGTGGAAAGGCATCAGCAAACCGCTGGCGCTGCTGGCCATGGGCGCGGCGGTCCTGGCTGGGTTCTTCCACTATGTGCGGGTCGGGCCGCAGCGGGTCGAGGAAGACGAACATCCCGCCCCGACCGATACCAGCGTGCACCAGGTGGATCCGGCAGTGCACGTCTATGACCCGGGCAAGCCCGGCGGGCAAGGGGAGCAGCGGCCATGAACGACAACAAGCCTATCCTGCGCTACAACGCCAACGAGCGGACCAACCACTGGATCGTCGCGATCCTGTTCTTCATGGCCGGGCTGTCGGGCCTGGCGCTGTTTCATCCGGCGCTGTTCTGGCTCAGCAACCTGTTCGGTGGCGGCCCCTGGACGCGCATCCTGCACCCCTTCCTCGGCGTGGCGATGTTCGTGTTCTTCCTGGGGCTGGTGATCCGCTTCTGGCGGGCCAACTTCATCACCGCCAACGACCGCCTGTGGCTGCGCCGTGTAGATCGGGTGATGCGCAACGAGGAAGAGGGCGTGCCGCCGATCGGCAAGTACAACGCCGGGCAGAAGCTGCTGTTCTGGACCTTGCTCGTGTGCATGCTGATCCTGCTGGTCAGTGGGGTGGTGATCTGGCGCGCCTGGTTCAGCCAGTACTTCGACATCGGCGCGATCCGCCTGGCCACCTTGCTCCATGCCCTGGCGGCGTTCGTGCTGGTGCTGAGCATCATCGTGCACATCTATGCCGGGATCTGGATCAAGGGCTCGGTCGGCGCCATGCTGCATGGCTGGGTCAGCCGTGCCTGGGCACGCAAACATCATGAGCTGTGGTACCGGGAAGTGACCGGCGACAAGACGCCACACAACCCCGGACGGAAAGAAGGATGAGCGCTTGAGCACGATTCTCGAACCCGGGCAGATCGAAGCATCGGCGGTAATGCCGCCGTTTCTTCACCAGCCCGCCGACAACCTGTTCGAACTGCGCGCGGCGCGACTGGAGCAGCTTGCCCAGGGCCATGCCCTTGGCGACTACCTGAGGTGGGTCGCGCGCCTGTGCCGGGTGCAGCAGCACCTGCTCGACAACCCACCGGGCGGGGTGCCGGTGGCCGAGGCGCGTCAGCGACTGTGCATCAGCCACGGCCTGCCGCCGCTGGCCGCCGACAGCCTGGTGCGAGAAGGGCCGTGGCTGGTTTGGTTGCAGGCGTTGCTCGATCGCTTCGAGGCACCGGGGCAAGGCGCCTTGGCTGATGCGTTGGAGGCCCTGCGCAACAGCGACGAGGCCCAGCGCAAAGGCTGGGGCATCGCTTTGCTGAGCGGGCAGTACGATGCCGTGCCCGCCGCACTGGTGCCTTTCATCGGCGCCGCACTGCAGGCTGCCTGGGCCAGTTGGCGCCGGGCCTTGCCCAGCGATGAACTCAAGCCCGGCGGCAGCCTCGCGCAGTGCCCCTGCTGCGGCTCGCCGGCGATGGCGGGCCTGGTGCGCAACCGGGGCAAGCACAACGGGCTGCGTTACCTGGCCTGTTCGCTGTGCGCCTGCGAGTGGCATGTGGTGCGGGTCAAGTGCGTGTATTGCGAGTCGAGCAAGGACTTGCGCTACTCCAGCCTGGAAGATGACCGCCATGCACCGGGCAATGCGCCGCTACGGGCGGAGTGCTGCCCAGGATGCAACACCTACCTCAAGCACTGCTACCTGGAAAATGACGCGATGGGCGAGGCACTGGCCGATGACCTGGCCAGCCTGGCGCTGGATATCCGCCTGGACGAGGAAGGCTTTCATCGGCTGGCGCCGAACCTGATGTTGGCGCCGGGGGGCGGGTGAGGGTCTACACTGTCAGACCGAGTCGCCCTTTCCGCTTGTAGGAGCGGCGGTTCGCCGCTGCGACTTGCCCGCGAAAGGGCCATCACAGACACCGGATCAACCAAGGTAGTACCGCATGTCGTCAAGCCTCGCCAATCAAGCCCCACGCCTGCCCTCCATCGACACTCTGCTGCGCCACCCCGCCTGCCAACCCTTGATCGATCGCCATGGCCGCGACGCGACCCTGGCCAGTCTGCGTCAATTGCTCGACGACCTGCGCGACTCCGCTCGCCTTGGCCAGTTGAGCGCCGTCGAACTGGCTGCCGAAGTCCTGCTTGGACGCTCCGGCGAGCGCCTGGCGATTCAGCAGCGCAGCCAGGTGCGAAGGGTCTTCAACCTCACCGGTACGGTGCTGCACACCAACCTCGGTCGCGCCCTGTTGCCGGAAGAGGCCGTACAGGCGATGCAGACCGCCGCGCGTTATCCGCTCAACCTCGAATTCGACCTGGCCACCGGCAAGCGTGGCGACCGCGATGACCTGATCGAGGGCCTGATCCGCGAGCTGACCGGCGCCGAGGCGGTCACCGTGGTCAACAACAACGCCGCTGCCGTGCTGCTGGCGCTCAACAGCCTGGGCGCGCGCAAGGAAGGGATCATCTCCCGTGGCGAGTTGATCGAGATCGGCGGCGCCTTCCGCATCCCCGACATCATGGCCCGTGCTGGCGTGCGCCTGCACGAGATCGGCACCACCAACCGCACCCATGCCCGCGACTACGAGGCGGCGATCAATCCGCGCACCGGCCTGTTGATGCGTGTGCATTGCAGCAACTACAGCATCCAGGGCTTCACCACTCAGGTGCCGACCGCGGAGCTTGCGCGCATCGCTCACCAGCATGAGCTGCCGCTGCTCGAAGACCTGGGCAGCGGCAGCCTGCTCGACCTCACCCGCTGGGGACTGCCCGCCGAGCCGACGGTGCGCCAGGCGCTGGCCGACGGCGCCGATATCGTCACCTTCAGTGGCGACAAGCTGCTGGGTGGTCCGCAGGCGGGCATCATCGTCGGGCGCAAAGAGCTGATCGCCAGGATCAAGAAGAACCCGCTCAAGCGCGCGCTGCGTGTGGACAAGATCACCCTGGCGGCGCTCGAGGCGGTGCTGGCGTTGTACCGCGACCCCGATCGCCTGGCCGAACGCTTGCCCAGCCTGCGCCTGCTGACCCGGCCCCAGGACGAGATCGTCGCCCAGGCGCAGCGCCTGGCGCCCGAACTGGCTGCGCGACTGGGCGGGCAGTGGACGGTCACGGTCGAGCCCGCATTGGGCATGATCGGCAGCGGCAGCCAGCCGGTGGCACGGCTGCCCAGCGCGGCGCTGTGCTTGCGGCCACAGGTCTCGAAGAAGCTGCGTGGGCGCAGCCTGAGGGTGCTGGAGCGCGCCCTGCGCGAATTGCCGGTGCCGGTGCTAGGGCGCATCGATGACGATGCCTTGTGGCTCGACCTGCGTCAGCTGGATGACGAAACCCAGTGGCTGGCGCAGTTGCCGGCGCTGCAACTGGGGCCGGTGCAGTGATCGTCGGCACCGCCGGGCATATCGATCACGGCAAGACCTCGCTGCTCCAGGCCCTGACCGGCCAGGCCGGCGACCAGCGCCAGGAAGAGCGCGCCCGGGGCATGACCATCGACCTCGGCTATCGCTATGCGGCGCTGGCCGAAGGCGAGCCGTTGACCGGCTTTATCGACGTGCCCGGTCACGAGCGTTTTATCCACAACATGCTCGCTGGCGCCCAGGGTATCGACCTGGTGCTGCTGGTGGTGGCCGCTGACGACGGCGTCATGCCGCAGACCCGCGAGCACCTGGCGATCATCGAGCTGCTGGGCATTCCCCAGGCGCTGGTGGCGATCAGCAAATGCGACCGGGTCGAGGCGTCGCGGCGTCTTGAGGTCCAGCGGGAGGTCGATGCGCTGCTGGCGCCCGGGCCCTATGCGGGCGCTCGGCAGTTTGCGCTGTCCAGCGTGACCGGGGAAGGCGTCGAGGCGCTGCGCCAGGCCTTGGTCGAGGCCCGCGCACAGGTGCAGCGGCGCGCGACGCAGGGCGGTTTTCGCCTGTCGATCGACCGCGCTTTCGCGGTTTCGGGCGCGGGGGTGGTGGTCACCGGCACGGCACTGGCCGGCCAGGTGCGTGCGGGTGACACGCTGTTGCTGGGCAAGGCGGGCAAGCCAGTACGGGTACGTGGCCTGCATGCGCAGAATCAGGCTGCGCTGGTGGCCGAGGCCGGGCAGCGGGTGGCGCTGAACATCAGTGCCGAGCGCCTGACCGTGGAGCAGGTGCACCGTGGCGACTGGCTGGTGCCCGAGTGGCTGCATGCGCCCAGTTCGCGTATCGATATCGAGTTGTCATTGTTGCCGGGCGAGACGCGCACCTTCGAGCATTTCAGCGCGGTGCATGTGCACCTCGGCACCCAGGACGTGACGGCGCGGGTGGCGCTGCTGGAGGGCGAGGCTCTGACGGCAGGCCAACGCATGTTCGCTCAGTTGCTGCTCAACGCACCGTTGCAGGCTGTGCATGGCGACCGCCTGGTGCTGCGCGACCAACGCGCCCAGCGCACCCTCGGCGGTGGCCAAGTGCTTGATCCTTTCGCCCCCAGCAGACAGCGCCGCAGCGAGTCGCGCTTGCGCCAACTGCAGGTGCTGCGCGATGCCCGCGACCTGGAACAGGCGCTGCCAGCCTTGCTGGCGGCAGCGCCCGCGGGGCTCGACCCGCAGCGCCTGGAGCGACAGTTCAACCGTCTGCGTGACAGTTGGCGGTTGCCCGATGACGTCCAGGTGATTGCCACCCGCCAGGGGCCGTTGCTGTTCGATCGTCAGCAATGGCAGGCGCTCAGGCGTGAAGTGCTCGTGCAACTGGCGCGGTTCCACGAGCAGGAGCCCGACCAGCTTGGCCCCGACCGCGACCGCCTGCGCCGCTTCTGTGCCTTGCCGCTGGAGCGTGCCGCTTTTGTCAGCCTGCTGGACGAGTTGCTCGGTGAGGGCGCAGTCGCCAGCAGCGGCCCGTGGTTGCACCTGCCGGATCACAAGGTGCAGTTGAGCGACGCCGATACTGCGCTCTGGGAGCGTCTGCAACCGCGTTTGCTGGAAGGCGCGTTCGATCCGCCCTGGGTCAGGACCTTGGCTGCAGCCGAGCAGGTGGAGGAAGCCCAAGTGCGCCTGCTGATGCGCAAGCTGGCACGGCTGGGGGTATTGCACCAGGTGGTGCGCGACCTGTTCTACCCGCAGGAGACGATCCTGCGCATGGCCGAGATGCTGTTGCGGCAGACACAGGACACGCCGGTAGTGCAGGTGGCGGCGTTTCGCGATATGTTGGGCATCGGTCGCAAGCGCAGTGTGCAGATTCTCGAGTACTTCGACCGGCTCGGCCTGACCCGCAGGGTCGCCGAGCAACGTCACATCCGCGCCGACAGCGCGCTGGCCCGGCAGCAGGCCAGGCCCTGAGTTCAAGGAAGGCAATCGCGCCCGGTGGCGCGGCCGGGCTTCAAACCCGGTTGGGGACGGCAGCCGTTCCCGGGCAGGTTCGACTCCCGCTGCCTTCCGCCATTTTCGCCAGGCCCATTCGCGGGCAAGCCCGCTCCCACAGGTACAGCACAATTCTCAAGAACTGTGGAGATCCCTGTGGGAGCGGGCTTGCCCGCGAAGAGGCCATGACAGGCTGAAACCTAAGCCCGCTCCCCACACAGGTCCAATGCAAACCACCGCTCTGCGGCCTCCACATCCAACCCAGCCCCCAACAGCGCGAACATCTTGCCCAGCGCCGCTTCGCGAGTCATCCCGCCGCCACTGACCAGCCCGGTATCGCGCAGCTTGCTGCCGGCGGCATAGGTGTCGAACACCACCGCGCCTTCGGGACACTGGCTGATCGCGACGATCATCACCCCACGCCGACGCGCGTCATGCAGCGCATCGAGCAGTGCCTGGTCATCGGAGGGCCCGGTGCCGCTGCCATAGCACTCCAGCAGCAAGCCCTGCACACCGGCCTCGCGGAACCCGCGCAGGTAATCTGCACACAACCCCGGGAACACCGGCAGCACCGCCAGCTTCACTGGTTGGCGCACCTGGCGGTAGTCCAGGCTGGCCGGGATCTGTGCAGCGCGCTCGCCTTCGCGATGGCGCTCCATCACTGTGAACGCATCGAAGGCTTCGCTGCGCAGTTTCGAGGCGCGGCAGCCGTGCAGCAGGTGGCCGTGGAAATACAACTGCACGCCGTTGCCCAGGCCCTGCTCGAAGTGACGCAAAGCACCGACCAGGTTGTCCCAGGCGTCGCTGTCCGGCGCACCGGCCGGCAGCATGGAGCCGGTGAGCAGGACCGGCACCTGCAGGCCGAGCAGCAGGAACGACAAGGTCGCGGCGCTGTAGGCCAGGGTGTCGGTGCCATGCAGCACCAGCACGCCGTCATGGCCGTCATGCTCGACCGCCTCGACGATGGCATCACGCATCGCCAGCCAGTTGGCCTGCTGCATGTTGGCGCTGTCGATCAGCGGGTTGAGCTCGCGCAAGGTCCATTGCAGTGTCGGCGCGTCCTTGCGCTGTGCCAGGTGGTCACGCATGCGTGCATCGAAGCCACCCGCCGGCGCCAGGCCTGCGGGGGTCTGCAGCATGCCGATGGTGCCACCTGTGTAGAGAACGAGGAGATTCTTGACTGCACCCATGGAAGGATTCCGAAGCGAGGAGCGAAGGAAAGCCGGCCGCCCACGAGCGGGGCGGCCGGACAGGGCAGGGTATCAGCGCTGGTGCTGAAGTTCGCCAGCCGCTTTGTCAGTGGCTGTTTCAGCCTGAGGATTGGCTGGCCAGGCGGCACGGTCCAAGTCCAGGTCGGCAAATTTGCTGGAGTCGAAAACTGGCTGCTTGATGCCAGCCTTGCGCTGTACGTCGTAGTCGCGCATCACGCGCAGGCCGACCTTGAACAGCAGGGCCAGGGCGACCAGGTTGACGAAGGCCAGGCAGGTCATGGTGATGTCGGCGAAGGCGAACACGGTCGACAGGTCCTGCATCGAACCCCAGACCACCAGCGCCAGCACCAGGCCACGGAAGACCATCAGCACGACACGGTTGCGGCTCAGGAACTGCAGGCTGTTCTCGCCCAGGTAGTAGTTGTAGAGGATGCAGGTGAAGACGAACAGCGACAGCGCGACGCTGACGAAGATGCGGCCCCAGTCACCGACCACGGCGGCCAGCGAGTTCTGGGTCAGGACGATACCGTCGCCCTCGAAGCCCGGAGTGTAGAAGCCCGACAGCAGGATCAGCAGCGCGGTGCAGGTGCAGATCACGAAGGTGTCGAGGAACACGCTGAAGGCCTGCACCACGCCTTGTGCGCCTGGGTGCTTCACCGCAGCCACTGCAGCGACGTTCGGGGCACTGCCCAGGCCCGCTTCGTTGGCGAACACGCCGCGCTTCACGCCCATGACGATGGCGCTGCCGAGCAGGCCGCCAAAGGCTGGGTCGAGGCCGAAGGCGCTCTTGAAGATGGTTTCCAGCATGGCTGGCACGTGTTCGATCTGGGTGCCGATCACGTACAGGGTCACGCCGATGTAGGCCAGGGTCTTGATCGGGACCAGCAGGTCCGAGACTGCGGCGATGCGCTTGATGCCACCGATGAAGGTGATGGCTAGCAGCACTGCCAGGACGATACCGGTTTGGCGTGGGTCGAAGGCAAAGGCGTTCTGCAGCGAATGGGTCACGGTGTACGACTGCAGGCCGATGAAGGCGAAGCCGTAGGTGACCAGCAGCAGGATCGAGAACACGATCGCCATGCTCTTGAGCTTCAGGCCGTGCTGGATGTAGTAGGCCGGGCCGCCGCGGTACAGACCGTCACCGTCGGCGCGCTTGTACACCTGGGCCAGGGTACATTCGAAGAAGCTGCTGGACATGCCCACCAGTGCGGTGACCCACATCCAGAACACCGCGCCTGGGCCGCCCAGGGTCACGGCGATGCCGACACCGGCGATGTTACCTGCACCGACGCGGCCGGCGAGGCTCAGCATCAGGGCCTGGAACGAGCTCAGTTGGCCAGCCTGGCCGCGCAGGGACTCCTTGAACACGCCGAACATGTGGCCGAAGTGGCGGAACTGGACGAACCGGGAACGAATGGTGAAGTAGCTACCGAGCCCGACGATCAGGACGATGAGCAGTTTTCCTGAAAGGAAATCGTTAAGTGCTTCGAGCATTGGAAAATGACCTCGATTCTTATTCTTCGTGTGGAGTGACCAGCGGCGGCAAGGACGCGCGCTATCGTTGGCGCGCATGGTTGGTCATGACACCTGTGGTTACAATTTCGCGGGTTGCTCTGTTTTGGTGCGACTTGATGCTAGACTTGCACCACTCGCATCACCTGGAACGCCGTTCATGGCCGATTTTCTAGCCGCCAATCTCAAACTCGCCTGCAGTCACTACCGCTCTATTTCAGAGGTTTGCCGACAGCTGTCGATCAATCGCGCGCAATTCAACAAGTACCTGAGCGGACAGAGCCAGCCGACGACCTACAACCTCAAGCGCATCGGCGATTTCTTCGGGGTCGAGGATTACGAGCTGAATCTGCCGCCGGAGCAGTTCGCCCGGCTGATCGGTGCGCGCAACCCGTCGGTGTCGTCAGGCCCGCAGGACGACCCGATCAGCGAGCTGTTCAAGCCCTTGCATGCCCAGGCCGGCAATCTGTCGCGCTATTGCGGCTACTACTTCGAATACTCCAACTGCATGTCGGTACCGGGCTCGATCCTGGTGTCGCTGGTGCACCTGTGGGAGGAGCGCGGCAGCTTCCTGTTCGAGCGCCAGGAACGCCAGGAGCGCAGCAGTGCCAGCCAGCATGCGGAAGTGCGTTGCCGCTACCTGGGTGCGGCGTTCCAGTTGCAGGACCGGATGTTCCTGATCGACTACGAGTCGCTGACTCTCAACGAGATGAGCCAGACCGTGCTCATCCCCAGCTTCAAGAGCCGCATCACCCGCCTCAACGGTCTCAAGACCGGGGTTTCCAGCGGTGACCGGCGCAACCCTGCCTGCACTCGCGTGGTGTGGGAGTTTCTTGGTGAGGAGATCAACCGAATCAATGCCTATCGCCAGGTGAAGCTCTATCGCCCGGATGATCCGCGCATCGACGACGACATTCGCGACCGGCTCGGCGCCGGGGCGATCAGCAATGGCTTGTTCGAGATCGAATAGGGCATCGGCTCTACTTGCCCGCGAAAAGCAAGCCACGGTGCCCAACCTGTCACCCCTGGTCGAGAATGAACGCCGCCACCGCATCGGCCACCTGATCGGCAATTTCCGGTGCATCGCGCAGGTGCGCGGCGATGCCGTGGTCGCAGTCGGTCAGCAACAGGCACTCCACATGGGGCGCCGGCACCGAGCGCAGCAGCGCATGGGTGACTTCCTCCGGGATCGGGCTGTAGCGCTGCACACCGCGCAGCAGGCGGGTGCCGGCCGACGTGCCGGGGCCCTGGCCGTGGGTCTGGGAGTTGAGGCCGTCGTACTCGCCGATCACCAGCAGTACCCGCCCCTGGAACTGGCGCAGGAAGGCGTAGCTGTCACAGTCGAGAAAGGCGTAGGGCTTGCGGATCGCCGCGCTGAAGGCCGGCCCGAACGGCGCGTCGTGGGCGTCATCGGGGTAGACAGCCGGGCAGATCAGCACCAGCTTGTCGATGTCTGGCAGTTGCGCCGCAAGCTTGAGGGCAATCGCGCCGCCCAGGCTGTGGCCGACCAGGGTGCGGCAGCGCTCGGCGATATGCCGGTGGAAGCGCCGGGCCTCCTGCAGGTTGATCGCCAGTGTCGGTGCGCTGGCGCCGGGCTCGCTTGCCTTGCTGTGGCCGGACAGGTTGCCGGTCAGCGAACCGATGCCCTGGCGTTGCAGGCGATAGAGCAGCGGGTTGAGGCGGGTGAAGTCCGAGCGTGCACCGCCGACCACGAACAGCGGCGGTGCCCGCTCGCTGTCGGGCAGCAGCAGGCGTGCCTGTTGCTGATAACCGTCGAAGGCTTCGTCGATGAAGCCTTCGGTGCCCGGCGCGGGTTCGTCGTACTGCCAGGTGCTGCGTTGCTCGGAGGTGTTCGCAAAGTCCATGGCGCTCCTTAGAGGAACTGATGTTGCAGCCATTCGCCGAGCGGGTTGCCTGCGCCAAGCAGCAGCTTGAGGGCCATGATGCAGCACACGCAGACCAGCAACGGCTTGATCAGCCTGGGCCCGAAATGCACCGCGCAGCGTGCGCCCAGTTGCGCACCGATGAACGCGGCACAGGCCATCGCCAGGGCCAGGGGCCAGATGATCGCCCCGCTCAGCGAGAATACCGAGAGGGCGCCCAGGTTGCACGCGGCGTTGAGCAGCTTGCTGTTGCATACCGCGCGCAGCAGGTGCTGGCCGAGCAGGATCACGCAGGCGAGCATGAAGAACGAACCCACCCCGGGACCGAACACGCCGTCATAGAAGCCAATCAGCGGTGCGGCGGTCAGGCAGAACACCGCGTTGGAGATCTTCGCCTTGCGCTCGTGCTCGTCGGGCTTGGGGCTGAAGGCGAAGTAGGCCGCCACCAGGATCAGCAGCACCGGCACACAGGCCTGCAGGAACGTCTTGGGCACCAGGCTCACCGACAGCGCCCCGAGGGCGCCTCCGGTGAAGGCCATGGCGGCCATGGGCAGGCCGCGTTGCCAGTCGATCATGCCCTTGCGGGCGAAGGCGACGGTGGCCGACACCGTCGCCGAGGCCGCCTGGAACTTGTTGGTGGCGATGGCCGCCAACGGGTCGATGCCGGCGACGAACAGTACCGGCAGGGTGATCAGCCCGCCGCCACCCGCGATGGCGTCGAAGAAGCCGGCCATCAGCGCCACCGACGCCAGGGTCAGCAGCAGGGAGACATCGATTTCCATCATTACCGCACGTTCCTTTTATTCAGCCGCGCACCAGCAGCGGATCCGGAGTGATCACCCGAGGTTGGGCGAAGGGGGAGTAGCCGAACAGCCGCACCAGCAGGCGACGGTTGTCCTGGACGATGTCGCGACCATGCAGGGCGCGGTTGTTGTTGATCACCAAAGCAGTGTCCGGTTGCAGCACGAAGGGCCGTGGCCGTGTCTCGGCGACCCTTTGCTGGAAGGCGTCGAAGGCCTGGGCGGCGAGGTCGCTGGCCTGGTCGTTGAGCGAGAACCGGTACGAGTTGTAGCGCAGGGCGAAGCCGCCATTGGCGTCGAACTGCAGCATCGCGGTGGCCTGCTCCGGTTCGCCGCTGCCGGCGACGAAGCAGTCGCTGCGGGTGAAGTCGAACGATGCCGAGGTCAGCGCCAGCGCATGCAGGCTGCCCAAGCCTTCGATGACCTCGCGCATGGGGATGACGTGGGTTGGCTCGTTCGCCGGGTTCCAGCGCGCGGTGAGGATCAGTGCAGAGGGCGCAGGCGAATGGTCATCGCGAGCGATCACCGAGCAGTTGTACGGAGCTTCGGTGTGTGGGCCCAGGCGCAGACCGGCGTGGGAGCTGAGTTCCACGCGGGTGTCGCGGGTCTCCTCCGGGCGCGGCTGGCTGCCGCCGCCCTTGAAGTTGCCGACCAGACGCACCTGCTTGCCTTCGTTGTCGATATCGAAGGCGAACGCCCGGTAACGCACCAGTTCCAGCAGGATCTGGTTGCGCGAGGCCAGGTAGAGGCAGCGGGGGTCGTGCTCCAGGCCCTGCAGTTCAGGCAGGTATTCGGGAATGGGGTCGTCGTCCGGGCTGGTCATGCCGCGGTACATCAGTGCCGACAGCGTGCCGTCGGCGAAGCGCCGCAGTGTTGCCTGTTGCTGGGGGGCGAGCGATCCTGCCAGCGTTTCGGCAGATTGCCGTGCCTTGCCAGCCGCCCCGAAGACTTCCGGGCCGCCGAGTCGGGCGAGGGATTGACTGGCGACGAACAGCGCATCGGCTTGGTCCTGGGTAAATTCCAGGTACGCGACTTCGGAATCCTGCATGGGAAACCTTCCTTGTTATTGTTGTGTTGGCGTTCCGTGCCGGCCGACAGCTGGAGTGCGTTGGCCTGACTGCGGTGAATACAGTCTGTAGTGGCCAACTGCCGCGCAGTATCGGGTAGTTTCCGAAGGCGCAAAAGAGGGGCGAGAAAATTTCACGGCTGTGAAGCGTTGTGAAGAACGAAGCAGGCACGCCATGGTGATTCTCCTGATTGTCGGGTGCGCACACGGGGCTGCCATGCCCCGGCTTCTACTATTAGTTCAGGTTTTTCGTCTGCCGTGGTGCAAGACCGGTTTTATGTGAGCGACAGAGAAATCTTCGATGCCTATTGGAAATTTCCCACACAAAGACAAGCGAACCCCAAGGGTTGGACTTCCCCAGGCGGAAACCGCAAAATGACCCCTTTCCCTTAATCGATCTGAGCGGACCTGCTGACTCTATGCGTATGCGCCTGATGCTGTTGGGTGGTGGCAATGCCCTCGGGCAAGCGCTGATTCGTCTTGGGGCCGAGGAAGACATCGCGTTCCTGGCTCCGCGCCCGCCGGACGAGGGCTGGGATCCGGCCAGCCTCACCCAGTTGCTCGACGATCACCGCCCCGACACCCTGGTCAACCTGGCCTATTACTTCGACTGGTTCCAGGCCGAGTCGGTCAGCGAACAGCGCCTGGCCCTTCAGGAGCGTGCCGTGGAGCGTCTGGCCGAACTGTGCCAGCACCACGAGATCACTCTGGTCCAGCCCTCCAGCTACCGCGTGTTCGACGGTTCGCGCGCCACTTCCTACAGCGAGAAGGACGAGCCGGTGCCGCTGGGCCTGCGTGGCCAGGCGCTGTGGCGTATCGAGCAGAGCGTGCGTGCGGCCTGCCCGCAACATGTGCTGCTGCGTTTCGGCTGGGTGCTGGACGAAAGCCTTGACGGCGCACTCGGGCGTTTCCTGACTCGCGCCGAGCAACCGCAGGAGCTGCTGCTGGCCGATGACCGCCGCGGCAACCCGACGCCGGTGGACGACGCTGCCAGGGTGATCCTCTCGGTGATCAAGCAGCTGGACTGCGACGCGCCGCTGTGGGGCACCTACCATTACGCCGGCAACGAGGCGACCACACCCTTGGCGCTGGGACAAGCTATCCTTTCCGAGGCAGCGCAGTGGCACAAGCTGGCCGTGCAGGCCCCCACCGCACAGGCCCACGCCGCGCGCCCGGATGCCAGCGAGGAGCCGCAGCATGCGGTGCTGGCCTGCAAGAAGATCCTTCACACCTTCGGCATCAAGCCCCGTGCCTGGCGCGCCGGCTTGCCGCCCTTACTGGACCGTTTCTATCGTCATGGCTGATGCCCCCATCCTCATTACCGGCGGAGCTGGTTTCATCGGCTCCCACCTGTGCGATGCGCTGCTCGACAAAGGCTATGCGGTGCGCATTCTCGATGATCTGTCCACCGGCAAGCGCAGCAACCTACAGATCGACCATCCGCGCCTGCAACTGATCGAAGGTGATGTTGCCGACACTGCACTGGTTACCCGTGCAGCCGCCGGTTGCGCAGCGGTGGTCCACCTCGCTGCGGTTGCGTCGGTGCAGGCGTCGGTGGACGACCCGGTCAAGACCCACCAGAGCAACTTCATCGGCACCCTCAACGTCTGCGAGGCGATGCGCATCAACGGTGTGCGCCGGGTGCTGTTCGCCTCGAGCGCGGCGGTCTACGGCAACAATGGCGAAGGCCAGTCGATCACCGAGGACACGCCCAAGGCGCCACTGACGCCTTACGCCGTGGACAAGCTGGCTGGCGAGCAGTACCTGGACTTCTACCGCCGCCAACATGGGCTGGAGCCGGTGGTGTTCCGCTTCTTCAATATCTTCGGACCGCGCCAGGATCCCTCGTCGCCGTACTCGGGGGTGATCAGCATCTTCTGCGAGCGTGCGACCAAGGGCTTGCCGATCACCGTGTTCGGCGATGGCGAGCAGACCCGCGACTTCCTCTATGTCGGCGACCTGGTGCAGGTGATGGTGCAGGCGCTGGAGCAGCCGCAGGTGGAAGAGGGCGCTGTGAACATCGGCTTGAACCAGGCGACTTCGCTGAATCACTTGCTTGCGGCATTGCAGCAGGTGGTTGGCAGCTTGCCGACGATCAGCCATGGCCCGGCGCGCGCGGGGGATATCCGCCACTCGCGGGCGGACAACCACCGGCTGTTGGCGCGTTTTGATTTTCCCCAGGCGACCCCGATCGCCGAGGGGCTGGCGCGTTTGTTGGGCAAAGACTGACAAACACGCTGGCCTTGCAGGTACTTCACTGATCTCCAGGACAGTGGAGTACCCGCGAACAGGCCCTGACAGGCCAGAACACCTTCAAGCCCGCCGACAATCCTCTGGCCTCAGCAACCGCCCATCCCGCGCCCGCACTTCCAGCTTCGCCACAGGTTCGCCCTTGGCATTGTCCAGCAGCACCGAACGCGCCTCGCCCGCCTCGAACTGAAAGCGCTCCCCCCACTGACGCAGGCCCACCACGATCGGAAACACCGAGCGGCCTTTCTCTGTCAGCACATATTCCTTGTACGCACTGCCATCCGACGCCGGCTGCAGTTCCATGAGCCCTGTTTCCACCAGCAGCTTCAGTCGCGTGGCGAGGATGTTCTTCGCCAGCCCCAGGTTCTTCTGGAACGCGCTGAAGCGGCGCAACCCATCGAACGCGTCGCGCAGGATCATCAGTGCCCAGCGGTCGCCGAGCACTTCGAGGGCTCGGGCCACGGGGCATCGGCTGTTGTTTTCGTCGAGCATCGCTCATTCCGGATCTGTCACTGTGGTTGCAGACTAAAACCAGATTTGCTAGAAATCCAGCCTGTGGTTTTATTTTAAAACCAGATTTCCAGGAGTCTGCATGTCATCTGCCCACGAAGCGTCGTCGTTTCAACTCACGCGCGGCCTGACCCTTCTGCTGGCCGCAGCCTGCGCACTGGCGGTGGCTACGGTGTACTGCGCCCAGCCGCTGCTGGAGTCCATGGCCCAGAGCCTGGGCGTGCCGAGTGGTCAGGTCGGGTGGGTGGTCGGCGCAATCCAGGCAGGTTATGCGCTGGGATTGCTGCTGATCGTGCCGCTGGGTGATCTGCTCGACCGCAAGCGCTTGATCCTCGCGCAGTTGCTGCTGTCGGCACTGGCGCTGGTTGCGGTCGGCCTGGCCCAGCATTGGGCGGCGCTGTTGGCGGCCATGGGGATGGTCGGGCTGATGGCCGTGGTGGTGCAGTTGATGGTCGCCCAGGCAGCCACCCTGGCGACACCGGCGCAGCAGGGGCAGGCGGTGGGCGCGGTCACCAGCGGCATTGTGCTGGGCATTTTGCTGGCGCGGCTGGTGGCGGGTGTCGTGGCTGACCTGGCCGGCTGGCGAGGCGTCTATTTCGCAGCTGCCGGGCTGGTGCTGCTGATGGTGGCGCTGCTCGGCTGGCGTATGCCCGCTGCACGGCCGCCGGGGCAGCGCCAACGGTACCGGACGTTGTTGTGTTCGATGGTGGTGTTGCTGCGCGATGATCGGCTGCTGCGCCAGCGGGGTGTGTTCGCGCTGCTGATCTTCGCGGCGTTCAGCGTGCTGTGGAGCAGCATGGTGCTGCCGTTGAGTGCGCTGCAACTGACCCACACCCAGATCGGCCTGTTCGGCCTGGCCGGTGTCGCCGGCGCCCTTGCCGCCTCGCGTGCCGGGCGCCTGGCCGATCGCGGTCTGGGGCAGCGCACCACGGGGCTGGCGCTGGGGCTGCTGACACTGTCGTGGCTGCCGAGCCTGTTCGTCGAGCAGTCGTTGCTGGCCCTGGTGGCCGGTGTGGTGATGCTGGACCTGGCCGTGCAGGCGGTGCATGTGACCAACCAGAGCCTGCTGCTGGCCGGGCGTGCACAGATGGCCAGTCGCCTGGTTGGCGCGTACATGTGCTGCTATTCGGTTGGCAGCGGGGCAGGGGCGGTGGCAGCGAGCTGGGTCTACGGGGCGTGGGGGTGGGGCGCGGTGTGTGGGCTGGGGGCTGGGATCAGCGCGTTGGCGTGGGGGTATTGGTGGCGGCTGCATCGCTGAGGATTGCTGCGCTCGTGTAGGAGCGGGCTTGCCCGCGAAAAA
>NZ_JABWRO010000250.1:0-407 GCF_014268985.1 Pseudomonas sp. RW10S2
GGGGCCCCCCGGACACTGGCGAGTGCAGGTGAGGCTGCACGAATAAAAGAGGGGATGTCTCGGCCTGCCTGTACCAAGGTCCCCAAAACGGGCGATGTTGCGAATAAAAGAGGGAGTCCCGGCCTGCCTGTACCGAGGTCCCCAAAACGGGCGGTGTTGCGAATAAAAGAGGGGGATATCCCGGCCTGCCTGTACCGAGGCCCCCGAAACTGGAGATACAGTACCTATTGCAGGTGGCGTGCCAGTTTTGAAAAGCCCGGAAATACTGGGCTTTCAGGGCGGTTTTGCGAGGATTCAAGGGATTTGTGCCTTGCCGAGGTGCAAGTGGCACAGGATCGGTGCAGAGGAGGGCTGGTGGGGTAGGCAGGCTATGTTTTTGTAGGAGCGGGCTTGCCCGCGAAAAAGAC
>NZ_JABWRO010000251.1:0-390 GCF_014268985.1 Pseudomonas sp. RW10S2
CTGTTGATCAGGCGCACCCGATCCCGCGCTTCCAGCTCAGGCAGTTCCAGGGCATTGCGCGCACCCACGATGAAACCGCCCCCCGCCAGGGTCACGAACAGCTCCCACACCGACAGGTCGAAACAGATCGAGGTGCTGGCCAGCACGCCCTGAATGTCCGCCTGGCTGTAGACCTGCTGCGACCAGGCCACCAGCGCGGCGACGTTGCGGTGAGCAATGGCCACGCCTTTCGGGCGACCGGTGGAGCCGGAGGTATAGATCACATAGGCCAGGTTATCGGCCACGGCACGGGCTGGCAGGTCACTGTCGTCGCCGTCCAGCGTTAGCTCATCAAGCAGCACGGTTGCGAAGGCACCGTCCACCGCCAGTGCATCGAGCACCGCGCGTTCG
>NZ_JABWRO010000252.1:0-390 GCF_014268985.1 Pseudomonas sp. RW10S2
CGAACGCGCGGTGCTCGATGCACTGGCGGTAGACGGCGCCTTCGCAACCGTGCTGCTTGATGAGTTGACGCTGGATGGCGACGACAGCGACCTGCCAGCCCGTGCCGTGGCCGACAATCTGGCCTATGTGATCTATACCTCCGGTTCCACCGGTCGGCCTAAAGGCGTGGCCATCGCCCACCGCAACGTCGCCGCGCTGGTGGCCTGGTCGCAGCAGGTGTACAGCCAGGCCGATATCCAGGGCGTGCTGGCCAGCACCTCGATCTGCTTTGACCTGTCGGTGTGGGAGCTGTTCGTGACCCTGGCCGGTGGCGGTTTCATCGTGGGGGCGCGCAACGCCCTGGAGTTGCCGGAGCTGGCAGCGCGGGATCGGGTGCGCCTGATCAACAG
>NZ_JABWRO010000253.1:0-379 GCF_014268985.1 Pseudomonas sp. RW10S2
GCCGGCGCAGGGTGACGACGTATTCAAGGACGCGGGCTCCGTGACCCTGGGCGTGACCGACGCCAGCGTACCGGGCAAGACGTTCGAGGATCTGAAGCTTGGTGGTGCGGCCACCGTCCAGATCAGCGACACCGAGAGCGAAGTCGTCGCGACCCTGACTGCCGACAAGACCACCGTGTCCGAAGGCGGCCAGATCACCTACACCGTCACCCTGACCAATGGTCAGGGCCTGGATGTCACTGGCCATGGCGGCCTGACCTTCACCCTTTCGGATGGCACCAAAGTCACCATCCCGGCGGGCAGTGCTACCGGCACGGCCACTATCACTGCTCCGGACGACGTCTATGTTGGCGGCCAGCCAGCGATCGTGAACAAGCTG
>NZ_JABWRO010000254.1:0-339 GCF_014268985.1 Pseudomonas sp. RW10S2
TCGCCTGCCAGGTACAGCTCCGCCGTCGCCCCGACCGGCACCGATTGCAGCTCGCCGTCCAGCAGGTAGCTGGCGGTGTTGTGCAGTGGGCGGCCGATGTTGGCCTGCCCGCCCGCTTCACGGCGGGTCCAGGTCGAATAGGTGGTGTCTTCCGAAGGGCCGTAGAGGTCGTAGACGTGCTGGATGTGCTCCAGCGCGTAGAGCGCCTCGACCACCGACTGCTTCAGCGGCTCGCCCGCCAGATTGACGATGCGCACGCTCGCCGGTATCTGTCCGGCGCGCAGCAGCGCACTGGCTGCCGACGGCACGCTGTTGATCAGGCGCACCCGATCCCGCGCT
>NZ_JABWRO010000255.1:0-293 GCF_014268985.1 Pseudomonas sp. RW10S2
CTTCAAAGACTCGGGCTCGCTCACCGTTGGCATCAGCGACGCAACCGTACCGGGCAGAACATTCGAGAACCTGGAGCTCGGCGGCTCGGCTACCGTTCAGATCGCCGATACCGAAAGTGAAGTTGTCGCGACCCTGACTGCAGACAAAACGACTGTCAGCGAAGGCGGCGAGATCACCTATACCGTCACGCTGACCAACGCCCAAGGTCTGTCGGTTACTGGCCATAACGGCTTGGTGTTCACGCTCAGCGACGGCACCAAAATCACCGTTCCGGCTGGCAGCGCCACCGGGA
>NZ_JABWRO010000256.1:0-285 GCF_014268985.1 Pseudomonas sp. RW10S2
GGTGCCGGTGGCGCTGCCCGCCGGAACGGTAACTTTTGTGCCGTCCGAGAGCGTGAAGACCAGGCCATTGTGGCCTTTGACGTCCAGACCCTGGGCATTGGTCAGCGTAACGGTATAGGTGATCTCGCCGCCCTCGGACACAGTGGTTTTGTCGGCGGTAAGGGTGGCGACAACCTCACTTTCGGTATCAGCGATCTGCACGGTAGCCGAGCCGCCGAGTTCCAGGTTTTCGAAGGTCTTACCTGGAACACTGGCGTCGCTGATCCCAACGGTGAGCGAGCCCGA
>NZ_JABWRO010000257.1:0-249 GCF_014268985.1 Pseudomonas sp. RW10S2
TCGCCAGAGCATGAGCCGCCGAGGCAACTGCTGGGATAATGCACCGGTGGAGCGTGTATTTCGCAGTTTGAAATCAGAGTGGATACCGACCACGGGCTACCTGGCCGGGCAACAAGCTCAACGAGACATCGGCCAGTACCTGATGAGCCACTACAACTGGATCCGACCTCATCAGTTCAACGATGGACTGGCTCCGGCGAAAGCTGAAGAAAAACTCAAAACCGTGTCCGGGATGAGTTGACCACTACA
>NZ_JABWRO010000258.1:0-233 GCF_014268985.1 Pseudomonas sp. RW10S2
TCGCCGCCCAGCTCGAAGAAGTTGTCGGTCACGCCAATCGGCGAAACCTTCAAGACTTCCTCCCAAATCGCCACCAGGCGTTTTTCCAGCACGCTGCGCGGTGCCACCTGGCGTGCCGGAGCACTGGCCTGCGGCGCTGGCAGTGCCTTGCGGTCGAGCTTGCCGTTTGGGGTCAGCGGCAGGCGTTCGAGGAACAGCCAGTGGGTCGGCACCATGTAGTCCGGCAGGGTCTG
>NZ_JABWRO010000259.1:0-215 GCF_014268985.1 Pseudomonas sp. RW10S2
CGCTGCCACAGCAGCTCGGTCGGCTGCTCGTCAAGCGGACGGTAATGTGCCTGCCAGCCAGTCTCGCTTTCGGTGAAGCTCAGGCGCAGCGCATCGTGGTGCGCGACCAGCGCCTGCAACGCCTGCTCCAGGTAACCCGCGTGCAGCGGCTGGGCAGGCTTGAGCAGCACCGACTGGTTCCAGTGGTGACGCTCGGGGATATCGGTGTCGAAGAA